>CAYMQD010000054.1:0-25684 GCA_964392475.1 uncultured Alphaproteobacteria bacterium | reverse complement strand
GACTTTCAACTACTGGCATAGAATCTATAATATTAACGATAGATTTAATGCTTGGATTACCAAAGACATTTATCGTCTTATCTTTTTTTATGTTCATCTCCTTATTAAAAAACGCCCGCCTCCAATTTAGAGACGGGCGTATTTATAAATTATACCTAACTTAGGTTGTTGTCTTAGAAACTAATCCTCAGAGCACCACCAATAGTAGTCTCATCGTAGTCGTCCTTAGACATACTAGTTGTTGCCCTTATTCCAAGAGTACCTCTTGAACCAAGACCTACATTTATACCAGCACCTAGCAACCATGACGAATCATCGCTAGAAGCTTCTTGTTCCGCATTACCATCTGTTCCTAACTCCGATTCATACGAAGGAGCCGTAATACTTTCGCTTAAATATGCAAAATCAAGATACGGTACTAATTTACCCACATTGGCTGTAAATCGCATACCAGCTTCCGTAGTACTAGATGAAACTGTCCTACCCGTTACGGTAACATCAGCAGAACTGTTATCTACAAATGATGTATCGCTAAATATACCATCTGTAGCTCCACCTCCTGTTACAGTACTACTAGGAACAGCTTCAGTAAATCCTTCTATTTCCTGTTCCATTTTTCTATATGTTAGACGTGGTGTAATACCAATACGTCCTCTATTGATAGCAGCAGATGCTCTTACATGATAATAGGTGACATCTGCAGTTGTGGACCCAGATATTTCTTTATCACTACCTAAATCTCTTCTAGTAGTTGTAATATCGTAATCCCCAGTTCCATAACTCGCATCTATAGTTAATAATCCTGGATTAAATGCCGCATACAAACCATAAGTCCATCCATCGGACTTATACGTTCCATCATTAAAAGTTGTTGTGATACTTGTATCAAAATTACTTGCCACAATACCAATTATTGCTTTATCACCAATGGTCTTGTCTATTCCAAGTGAATAAACATCAGCATCAGCTCCATAATTGTTAGAGTCTATTCTAACATTCGTAAAACTTTGGGTATTATCAAAATCTGTAGAAGCATAGTCAGCCCATAAGCTTAGGCCACCAAAAACTCTATTTGCAGCCATTCCTACACCATCCCCATGGTTACTAAAGGACATATTTGCTCCAGAACCATCTGAACTTTGAGCAAAAGCTTGATCTATACGATTTGTAATTGATCCTACAATCGCATTAACAGCTACCCTTGAAACGTCTGCTGCAACTACAGCAGTTCCGTTAGTTTTTCCAGCACCTGAGTAAATACAATCATTACCGACGTATGCTCCAGGTCTTTGAGCTGCCCCTACTCCCTTATTGTAAGCATCTAAATAAATACTAGGACCATTGCCGCCTATGCTTGATTCTAAGCTTAGTTGCATTCCATAAGTTGAATTTGTACAACTGATACTATAGGTCCCTGCGGCCTCAGAGCGCTGCCCTGCCAACATTCCCACCATAAGAGTGAATAATGCTATCGCCGGCAAAAAGTTGGGATATTTCATTCTAACCTACTCCTTAAATTAAAGATCAATCAAAACACGCCCAGCTCAGCTGCAACGCATCTAGCTAAAAAACTAAAAATAAATATAATACCTTAATATAATAAAAAGTTATATCAATAGTATTAATTAAACCATACAACCAAAATATACCACTAAAAAAAGCAAAGAAAACACATATTTTTAAATTATTTTAATATAAAATAGATATGTGTTGTATTTTTATCACATATAAAAACTGGGTTAGAATTTAAATTCTTTTAAAAATTTCTTTTAATTTCTTTGATAGTTCGGGATCTATGTCTGGATTATTATAAACCCCTAACTTTTCTGCCCTTTTAAGAAGCTTTATTGCTTCTCCTCTTTTATCCTCTCCTTCACTTAAAAGTACAGCCGCTTCTGCTAAGTCACAAAAAGCCTGAGACCTACCATTAAGTCTAGCTTTAGTGCAAATTCTCAAAAGGGCAGGATAGTTATTTTTTGTAAGCGTATGCGCCACAAAAGCTGTTACTTGATCACCCCTCTTAGGCGCTAGGCTCAGCAATAAACTTAATCGTTCTTCCCATCCTCCCATATGAGACTCTAGCAAAGTAACTAAACGTGCAGACTCCTCACCCTGAAAAATACTTAGTTGGGAGCGTGCATTAACAGTAGCATTTATTAATTCAATAGAGCTTTCATTTTTACTAATCAATTTTTCTGCTACACATCCATACCAATCAGCAACTAAATAATCAGAATCTTGGAGTTTTCTCTTATTTTTAATTTCATCTGCTAAATATTCAAAAAAGGAATTATAAAAACCTGCCATATGTATACCTCCTCTTCCAAAATCACTCACTGGGTATAGGCAATCTGATCCTAATGAGTAATCAGTTGCATTATTAATAGTTTTTGGTGGAACCATACTCTGATTATTTATAGCTGTCATAAACCCCACATAGCTTCCGAAAATTAAGAAAAAAGAAGTCCATGAAAATCCTAAAATAACAATAGTTTTATTAGATAATATCTTAAAATTATTACCTAATTTGTCGCTAACTTTATTTTTCTGTTGAACCAATAAAACTGACGTACACAAAGCCAATAAAGGAATATTTCCAGCAAATTGAAACCAAAATGTACAAATTGTAAAATACAATAACCAGGGCATCGCATGGTAAATAGAAAATGCAAAGGCTTTCTTAAATACAAAAAACATATAGCTAAAATATAGTAAAAGGCCTGGTATTCCTAAGCAAATAAGATGTTCCAAGGGTTCAACGTGGGTATGAAAATGCACCCTTGTTCCTAGTCTAATCTGATTAAAAGCCTCTGTAGGAAAATTAGAAATTATTAACTCAGAAACTGAACCCCAACCAAAACCTAAAAACATTGCTTTTAGAGTAAGAAAATCATCAACTACCAAATGAGCTAACATACCTCTCACTACTGCAGAAGCAATATAACTATTTTCAGCAATATTAGGGTCTAGAGCCCCCACCCCATCCCAAAAAATTAAAGAGGAAAGTAATATGACGGCTGATATAATTATTGGAACAACTGCAAAAAACTTTACATTTATAAAAACTTTTAAAAAAGTTTTTATAAATGTAAGAACTTTAAAGTTATATTCTTGTATTAATTTATCTAAAGTCTTCCAAAATAAAGTTACAGTCATAATTATAGCCCATAACACTAATGCAGAACGATTATCGGTGAGTAAAAAATAAGGGCCTGCAAAAAATAATAATAAAATTGGAACAGCTTCTTTCTTAGTAGAAAAAGAAAATAAAATAATAGAAAATAAAGCATAAAAGCATAAGTAGTCGGGAAAACCGAAAAAAACAATTGGCGTAAAGCCACCTATAAATGGACGTAAAGTAAAAATCGTAACAATCAGTGTAAGAATTATAAAATTTAACCCAAGATATATTTTCAGTTTATTTGAATAAAATATAGGAGCAAAGAATGCTGTAAAAATTGCTAAATCAAAGTAAAGAAATGCTCCTTGACCAATCTGTACAGAGCCATATAGTGCTAATATTGGCAATCTTTGAAAAATAGCAGAAAACAGGCTAAATAACCCAATAGAAAAAGGTATCCAAACTAATGGTTCAAAAAATACCTCTATATTTCTAGGCTTTTTTAAAATATTCCTCAACATATATAAGCTAAGAAATGCTGCAATAGCATGAAGAAATGCCAATTTTCCTTCAACTTGTCCAAAATAGCCTAATTGTAAAGTAGGCAACGCACCTAGGACTGTCCAAGAAAGCAAAATAGCCACTATGAACCTAAACTTTAAGTCTAATGGCAATAAGAAAAATCCAGTTACTGATTTATTTAAATAAGTTAAAATAAAGTTAAATTTAGTCATTAGATTAAGATACATTCATATGAAAAGTTTAGAAAGCCCATAAGGGGGCTTAGTATTATCTATTAATTTTAAAACTAGTAGTTTTTTAAAAACTTTAAAAAATTGGATGCAAATAAAGCTATATATAGTTAAGTTAATTAGATAAATTAAAGATATATTTTAAAAACACTTAAAGTTTATGTAAGACCACGTAATGCCAGCAAATAGTAAACCTTTATCAAACCTTAAAGAAGGAAACACTTATTCTGAAGATTGGACAGTAACCCTAGATGATATTAATACTTTTTCCAAATTATCGAGAGACTTTAACCCAATTCATGTGGATAAAAAATATGCACAAAAATTTGGTTTTAAAAAACAGGTAGTACATGGTTTTCTCACTGCTGCCCAATTTTCAAGATTATTAGGAATGCATCTTCCTGGAAAGAATTGTCTGATATTAGAAGAATTAATTTCCTTTCCTGCACCTATTTATCCAGGAGATAAAATTAGGCTTGAAGTTATGATAAATTCCATTAACGAAGCAACAGAAACGATAGATATGAAAATACATGCAAAAAAACTTATAGAAAATGGCAAAATTAATACTACGGTAGCCCGAGGAAAAATACTATGCAAGGCTCTAAAGAGTTGAAAAAATCAGTTCTTATAGTAGGTGCCTCAGGCACTATAGGCTCTTCTATTGCAAGTGTACTATTCAAAAATAAATTTTCTCTTATTCTACTAGGCAAGGAAAATAATGACCGACTAAACAAATTATCAATAAAATTTAAGTGTCCTAAATTCAATTGTGATCTTACAAATATTAAGGAGGTGGAAAAAACATTTCAGTCTATAAAAAAGACCACTGATTCACTTGACTGCATAATATATTCCGTTGCAAAACCCTTCCCAAACAAATTACTTCACAATACAGATATAACAATTATCGAAGAACAAATAAATATACAATTGATTGCTTTTCATAGGCTTATGGTTCAATCGTTACCGTTTCTTGATAAATCTGTCCAAGATGGTTCTATTCCAAGAATAATACTTATCTCTTCTGAATTCGTTTTAGGTACGCCTCCCATAAAAATAGGACCATATATAGCAGCCAAATCTGCTGTAACATCTTATGCAAAAGTTTTAGCACAAGAGTGGATAAAGAAAGGAATAAGAGTATTTATTTTAGCTCCAGGAATGGTACGCTCTAGGCTTACACAAGACCTTCCTGAAGAATATTTGAAAAATATTGAAAAACAACTTCCAGAAAAAACGCTGACTCGGCCATCAGATATAGCAGACTACGTAGAGGCTATTTTAACCAGTAAATTGGATTCTTCTTATGGAATTACATTACAGGTTTCTAAGGCTCATAGAAGATGAAAAAAACTCAAATTGATGAACTAGAGTTATTTATTAATCCTAACATGCTAGATTCTCCCCTAGTTAGAATCCAGAAATATTCTAAAAGATTACAAAAAAATAGAACGCTTTTAAAAAAAAGGCCTAGAAGAATTAAATTAGCCCTAATGTCTATGTTTACTAATAATTTTTTAAAGGAAGTTTTAGATTTATTTTTATTTCAAAAAGGAATAGATGCTGAAATTTATATTCCAAAATACGGAACTATGTTTACAGAACTTCTAGATAAGAATAGTTACTTTTATAAATTTAAACCAAACTGTACTTTACTATGGCCAACGTATAGAGATTTAAAATTTTTTAACACATCCAGTAAAAAAGAGTTTAGTTTTTGGGAAGATGTATGGAAATCCATAAGTGGAGAAATCATCCAAATGTCATACGACCTTCCTCCTTATGCACCGTTCGGAGAATCTAAAAATAATAAAGATGGAGCCCTACTTGATCATATAAGAAAAACAAATGAAAAATTAAAAAATTCCATATATCCAAAAATTACAGTGATAGATACAGAAAGACTAGTATCAAGAATAGGTTATAAAAATTGGTATGACACTAGACTTTATACTCTTGCAAAACAGCCTTTCTCTATGGATTCCTTACCTGAAATAGCACATATAATATCTGCAAATATTGCAAGCTTGTATGGAATGGGAAAAAAAGCTTTAGTATTAGACTTAGATAATACTTTATGGGGAGGGGAAATAGGAGATTTAGGAATTAAGGGAATAAGTATAGGTAAAGAAACACCTAGCGGAGAAGGTTTTAAAGAGTTTCAAGACTATATCAAAGGCTTATTAAAAGGTGGTGTAATATTATCTATATGTTCTAAAAATGAGGAATCTATTGCAAAGAATGCCTTCATTAACCATCCCGATATGAGTTTAAAGCTTAACGATTTTTCATGTTTTTTAGCAAATTATAATGACAAAGCAAGCAATATTATTGAAATTTCCTCTAAGTTAAACTTAGGTTTAGATTCTATCGTTTTTGCAGATGACAGCCCAACTGAATGTGAATGGATTAAAAACCAACTTCCAGAAGTTACTGTAGTTAATTTACATTCAGACCCAGCTACATACGCTTGGCAAATTGAAAGGCTCAACCTTTTTGTAAGGCCCAATTATACAAAAGAAGATATTTCTAGAAATAAAAGTTACAAAGCTATAACTAAAATTAAGGATGGTTTATCTAAAAGCAAAGATTTAGAAAAATTCCTGTGTGATCTTAAGCCAGAATTTAATTTCGAGACTGTTATTGATTATAACATACAAAGAGTTATTCAATTACTTGCAAAAACCAATCAATTTAAACTAAATCCTAATATTCTATCTTATTCAGAAATTAATCTACTGGCTACCAGCACCTTTGCAATAAGATTTAAGGATAAACTGCACGATTATGGAATAGTAGCAGTATTAGTAACTAGGAGAGAAGGAAAAATATTAAATATAATAAATTGGGTAATGAGCTGCAGAGTATTTTCTAGAAGGTTAGAATTTGCTACAAGGAGATTCCTTTGTAACCTAGCATTAAATTTAAATTGCGAAGAGATAAAATTATGCTATTTTCCAACGGAAAGGAATAAAATGATAAAACCTATTCTCACTCAGCTAGGTTTTCAGAAAAAAGCTGATAATAACGAATATTTTGCATCTAGCTATAGCCCTAAAAATATGCCTAAAGACTTTATGAAATTAGATAATACAAAAAAAAATATTAAATATGACAAATAAAGAAAAAATATTAAAAAGACTAAATAAAATTTTTATAGAAATTTTTGATGATGAATCTATCATACTTTCAAATAATACAAATGCAGAAGATATAGAGGAATGGGATAGTTTAAACCAAATAAAGATTATTCTAGAATGTGAGAAGGAATTTTCAGTAAAGCTAAATGCTAGAGATATCAATGCCCTTGAAAATATTGGATCTATGGTAGATCATTTAACTCTTATTGGTGGCAAAACAAATCAGTAAGGAAATATTTATTGTTATTTACAAGTGATGCTTTTCTTTTCTTTTTTTTACCGATAACTCTGATACTTTATCACATAATTAGGATATATGCTTCAGGGCACGAGATAGCTTTTCTTGCAGTATCTTCTTTGTATTTTTATTCATGGCACGATCCAAAATGGTTAATATTACTGCTTTTTTCTATAACTTTTAATTTATTAATAGCAAAGAAGTTATACAAAAATCCCTCACAAAGCATACTTTTTGTAGGGGTAGTTACAAACCTATTAATCATAGGCTGGTTCAAATATAGGTATTTTATTATAGAAAATATTACATCTGAATATGATCATCTTATTTTTTCAGAATTAATTATTCCATTAGCAATATCTTTTTTTACATTTCAGCAAATTGCTTTCCTCGTAGATGTAAATGATAGAAGAGCAATACCCTTGTCCATTAAGGAACATTTTTTCTTTATTGCTTTTTTCCCTCAATTAATTGCTGGACCTATAGTTCTCTCGCATGAAATTCGCTCTCAGCTAGAACTTCTTAAAAAAAATCCCAAGCTTTTCACAAATTTAAAAACTTTTTCTCTGGGCGTTTTTATTTTTTCTATAGGATTGTTTAAAAAATCTATTCTTGCTGATGGAATATCTACCTACGTAGATAGGGGTTTCTCTATTGCTGAGAATATTTCATTATTGGAAGCGTGGTTAGCTACAATAGCGTATTCACTACAGCTTTACTTTGATTTTGCAGGTTATTCTGCCATGGCAGTCGGCCTTGCATTGATGTTTGGATTTAGACTACCCGTTAACTTTGATGTTCCATATCGAGCCACGTCTATGATAGAATTCTGGAAAAGATGGCATATAACAGTTACTCGTTTTTTTATGTTGTATGTATTTGCACCACTAGCTCTGAAAATATCTAGAGCAGTTTCCACGAGTTCTTCAAAAATGGGGCTAAACTTTATATGCGCCTTTTTGTTTCCAATTTTTATAGCTTTTACACTTTCTGGGCTATGGCATGGTGCTGATTGGACATTTGTTATATTTGGTTTAATAAATGCCATCGCCTTAGGAATAAACCATATTTGGAGAAAAGTAACTCCTATAAAGCTTAATGCTTTTATAGGATGGATATTAACGATTTTCTCAGTAATGGTATCATTTATTTTTTTTAGATCAAATAGCTGTGAACAAGCATTGATGATTTTGACTGCAATGTTTAATCTAAATTTATTTATTTTACCTAATTGGCTATCATACTTAGCTGAATATTTAAATTTAGAATGGAAAACCTTAGAATTATTTTCTACTGGAACCTATACGCTTCGCATGGTTTTATGGACATTTATTTTAGCTATTTTATCAATTACAATTCCAAATATAACTAAAAAATCTTTTAAGATAAATGCTACTTGGACTTCAGCTATAATTATTGCTATTGCTCTTGCTTTTGGATCAAGTAGACTTGGAATACCACAAGCTTTTATATACTTTCAATTTTAGGCAAAAAATTGCAAAAATTACATTCTGAAAATAAAAACATACGTTCTTGGAAAAAGTTTATATTTTTTCAAGTTCCAATATCCATATTTGTATTATTAATAACCATTGAAATTTTTGCACTAAGCCTAAAAAACACACGTCCCTTAAGGCACCCACTTGATAATCTTGTGCATAAACTAGAAAATTCAAAACCAATAAATTCAAATGTAGTTCTTTTTGGCGATAGCGTTACTCAAGACATAGCTACAGTTTACGACCTTTCTCATGAAGGAAAGGTTACTAACTTAACTACAAACATGGCAAATGGTATTATAGGAGTATTACTCCTATACGAGAGATATATTAAAAAAAACCAACAACCAAATGTAGTTATTATAGCCTCGAGTCCTGAATTTATTGGATTTTCTCCTGAGAAAGAAGCCCGCAGGCTATATCTTTCCAGTGTATTTAATAATGACAAAGAAAGAATACTTCTCAAAACTCTTTTCAATGAAAAGAAAAGTTTTTTAAAAGAAAATAATAGCTTATCAATTTCAAGGTTTAACGAAAAAATAGTCCTACCATTACTAGGATTACTGATTAGAAATAAAAATGGTGATATACTATTTGGAAATCAAAAAGTATCTAAAAAAATAGACAAGGATATTTTCATAGATACTGATACAAAAATAATAAATTTTTCAACTAGAACTAATGCACCTCCTATAATGGCAAAAAGCTCAGCAAAAGCACTTACTAAGCTATGTAGAATCTTAGAAGAAAATAAAACAAAGCTTTTAATTGCCTGGGCACCCATGCCCCAAAGCACATGGAATGATTGGAAAAAGGCCAATATATTAAATGAATGGCAAAAATTAATATTAGATTTGGATGGTAAAGCTTGTAAAAAAGCTAATTTCTATGACTTTTCAGATAACCTAAATTATAGTGATAAATCCTTTAGAGATATAAATCATTTGAAAAGAAATGGTTGGGCAAATGTTTATGCAATACAACTAAATAATTTTATTGGTTCAAATTTAAAAAATGAATAAAAATTTTATCTTGATCTATTGATTTTTTTTTTCAAGGATTAAATGATTGAAAATGGAGTAATTTATGAAGAGAAAAATCGCACTCATTACGGGAATTACAGGACAAGATGGAGCGTATTTAGCTTCTTTTTTATTAGATAAAGATTATGAAGTTCATGGTATTAAAAGAAGGTCTTCATCTTTCAACACAGGAAGAGTAGAAAGCATATATGAAGACCCTCACGAAAGAAGCGTTAGGTTTTTCATGCACTACGGGGATCTGACAGATGCCACAAACCTGATACGCATAGTCCAACAAGTCAAACCTGATGAAATATATAATCTAGGGGCGCAAAGTCATGTAAAAGTTAGTTTTGAAACACCCGAATATACAGCGAATTCTGATGCTCTCGGAACTTTACGCATCCTTGATTCTATAAGAATTTTAGATATGGAAAAAAAAGTTAGGTTTTATCAAGCTTCATCTTCTGAATTATATGGAAATAGTTCTCCTCCTCAGGATGAATCTACACATTTTGAACCTAGAAGCCCTTATGCAGTAGCAAAGCTTTATGCCTATTGGGTTACCATTAATTATAGAAATGCATATAATATTTTTGCTTCTAATGGAATCTTATTTAATCACGAAAGCCCTCTTAGAGGAGAAACTTTTGTCACAAGGAAGATTACTAGAGCTGTGGCAGCAATTAGCAATGGATTGCAAGAAAAACTTTGGCTAGGTAATTTGAATGCTAAAAGAGACTGGGGGCATGCAAAAGATTACGTGGAAGGAATGTGGAAAATTTTACAACATGAAAAACCAGAAGATTTTGTTTTAGCTACTGGTAAAATGCACTCGGTCAGGGAGTTTTGTGAAATAGCATTCAGACATGCCAAAATTCCTGTTTCTTGGCAAGGAACTGGCACTAACGAAGAAGGTATTAATACAATTACTGGCAAACCAATAATATGTGTAGACCCACGTTATTTTAGGCCTACCGAGGTGGATGCTCTTTGTGGAAACTATTCTAAAGCAAAAAATATTCTTGGATGGGAACCAAATATAAGCTTTAAAAGCTTAGTAGAAGAAATGGTTGATGAAGATATAAGAATAGCAAAACAAAGGGCTGTTAAAAACCAACATACAATATCGGACTACAAAAAAATATGACCTCCAAGAATTACTTATTAAAAGATAAAAATATATGGGTTGCTGGACACACAGGTATGGTAGGAAAAGCATTAGTTAATAAGCTTAAAAAAGAAGAATGCAAAATAATTACCATTTCAAAATCTAAATTAGATTTAATAAATCAGCAAACTACCTGGGACTGGATGTCTAAACAGTCTATAGATATAATATTTTTAGCAGCTGCAAAAGTTGGAGGTATATATGCTAATTCCAAATATCCTGCTGAATTTATATATAATAATATTGCTATGGCAACTAATATAATTAAAGGAGCACATCTTTTTAAAATAGATCGACTGGTATTTCTTGGTTCTTCGTGTATATATCCTAAATTTGCAAAACAACCTATAGAAGAAGAGTCACTTTTATCTGGCATACTAGAATACACAAACGAATCCTATGCAATAGCAAAAATAGCTGGATTAAAAATGTGCCAAGCTTTTAATAAACAGTATAAAACTGATTTTATATCAGTAATGCCTACTAACCTCTATGGCACAGGAGATAACTTTCACCCAGATAACAGCCACGTAATGGCATCATTAATTAGAAAAATTATTGAAGCTAAAAATAAGAATATTCAAGAGATAGCGGTATGGGGATCAGGAACTCCTAGAAGAGAGTTTTTGCACGTAGAAGACCTGGCCGATGCCTTAATATTTTTGAGTAAAAACTATTTTGGTTTAGATCCTATTAATATCGGTTCGGGTAAAGATATTTCTATAATAGAATTAGTAACACTTATTAGTAAACTAGCAAACTGGCCGGTAAAAATAAAATTAGACCATAATAAACCAGATGGAACTCCTTTAAAACGTTTAGATATTTCTCGAATAAAAGCCTTAGGCTGGGAACCTAAAATCTCTCTAAAAACAGGAATAGCTAAAACTTTAGCTCATTATGAAAGTATTCAAAAACCATTTGATTAGTATTTTTCAAATACTAATATTTGTCTAAACCCGCATAAAGGGGCTAAAAATGGTTCTACTGATCGCTCTAAAGCTAATAAAGGCATACATAGTATACTTGGTAATAATGACCATGTTCTAAATCCGCCTGACATAGGATATACAAAAACCCCATAAATACTTCTTTCAAGAAATCTTAAATTGGGAATTTCACTTCTAAGTTTTTTAATATTTTTAAATAAAATAGTTGGTATAGCCTGATTAGCATCATAAGGAGAATCCTCTGTAACATCATCAGAAAATAAATCTACTTCTAAATCTAGTCTTTCTTCATGAAATAATTTATACATTAGTCTAGATATAGGAGTTATTGCTGGCTCTGACATGACTATTCTTCCTCCCACATTTATTACTCTAGTAGACTCTTTTAAAAATTGGATAGGTGATCTTAAATGGTGTAAAGTGTCCACAAAGGCTATATTAGAAAATGTTTCATTTCTGAAAGGTAGATTATGTGCATCAGCAGTTAAATCCACCCAACTAACGCATTGTAAATCTGTAGTTATTACTGATTCTATACTTTCTTTTAGAGTTACTGCACCACAGCCAACTTCTAAAATTGAACCTTTAATAAGGCGTTTTTTTATTCTATCATGAATATCTGAGTAAACTAATCTCAAAATCCTTTTAGATTCCCAAGTTAGTCTTTGATTATTAATTTTATCCATTTGAAATTTTAAAATTCACTCTTGAAAATATTGAAGATTGTGCAAAAATTAGTAAAGGTAAAATTGGCACTCTATATTTTGGTCCGTAAATAGGCCCTGTAATTAAACAAAAATAAAGAATCAATAGCGTCCCAATAATAGTTAGCTTTGGAAACAGAAGATAAAGTTTTAAACTACCCATAAAAGCAACCAGTACGCCAACTACTGATAACAAACTACCAGCTAAGATTAATAGCCCATATAGATTTAGTTTTGAACTAAATAGTATATTAGAAACCCAACTTAAAATATTTTTATCTTCTATAAAAGAAGGGTGAGGCAATTTTTGCATCCTTACTTCCATTTCAATGCTTGGGGAAAATAAGTTTATTACCGCACCTTTTATCCAAACACTTAAAATAATCCATTTAGGTTGCTTCATAAGAATTTCATAAGCCACTTTCAATCTTTTCTCATCTTTAAAATAAACATTCCTTAAATCTAACGATCCATAACCTTTGTCCAATATAGTTCTAGACATAGCGGTTTCATCAACTTTATCCCTAACAAATTCTACTGCCTTCGATCTATTTATTGATTTTGAGATTTTAAGAACTTCGGGTAAAATCCAATAAGCTATATGTACACCTGCTTGGCTCGTTAATTTATAGGTATCATATTGATATATATTTTGATGTAACCTGTTAACCAAAGGAGCTATTGCTAGTAAAAAAAAGGCAACAAATCCAAAAGCTATCATCTTGTAAGACCACCCATTAGACCTTTGAGATAAAGACAGTATTATCGCTGCTGGTATTATAAGTAAAAATGTATAGGCCCTAACAAAGGTCAAAAGACCTAGCATTAATCCTGCTAAACAAATTAAATAAAATTTACCAGACTTATATAAATAAATAGAGAACCATAGAAATAGAGAGAGCAAAAATAAACTTATACTTTCTGACAAAATTTGTGAACTGCATATTATCATTAACGGGCATATAGCTGACAAAATACCTGCAGGCAAAGTATAAGATTTTTTTAAGAGTCCAGCCGCTAAAGCTATTATATTACATGTGCAACTATCCATTAGGGATTGGATCAAAACTAAATAAAAAAGATTTGCTCCTAAAAAGTAAATAATATATTTAAAAAATAATATTGCCCCAGGCATACGCTCTGTAAGAATAGATGGATGAATAGTGCTATTATATAAGTAGGCATCTTTATTAGCCCAATCCCAATATAGATTTTGATCACCTAATAAGTGAACTGCAGGATCAAGCTCCAGAAAATAGATATTTATTAATCTAATAATTAAAGCAAAAACAAATATAAACAGATGATTTTTCAATTTAGATGGCTTTTATTTTAAAAAAAGCAAATATCACCATGCGTAGAAGAAGCAAACCATGTCTAAACCGAGAGATTTGCGTTTCGCCATAAGCACGCGCTTGATATCTTATAGGAATTTCAACTATTTTTAGATTTAAGCGTGATGCTCCGAAAATTAAAAAAAAATCACCAAATGGATCAAAATTTCCAAACATACTATTTCTTTTAGTTGCCTCCAAATAATGATGTTTTCTGATTACCTTTGTGCCACATAACGTATCCGTAAATCTCTGTCCAAGAAGCCAAGAAAATAAGAATGAAAAAAACCTGTTGCCTAAAAAATTTAAGAATCTCATCGCCTGTTTTTCCATAGGATAAACTAGACGTGTTCCTTGAACGTATTCAGCTTTTCCAGAAGAAATTTTTTTCCAAAACTTTGTTAATTCTTCTGGAGGAACAGTTAAATCCCCATCTAATATTATTAATACATCTCCCTTAGCTTTTTCGAATGCAGAAAACACTGCATCTGCCTTACCTTTACCTGGCTGTTGCATTGCTTTGACTTTTAATCCTTGAATCAATTTCCTTTCTGTTTTAATAGTTTTTTGTATTTTTTCCCATGTTCCATCAGAAGAATGACCTTCAACAAATATAACCTCCATATTGTTACAAAATCTTGGAAGTCTCTCTAAAGCGTTCAGTATATTACCTTTTTCATTACGGCAAGGAATCACAACTGTAGCTGACTTAGGTAAATCTCTTCTAGAAGCTTCCAAAGATCTAGCAACAACATAATTTCTAATACAAAAAAGAGAAAAGATAGGTAAAGGAGCTAAAAATCTATTTATCATTCTTCCTATTCCAAACATACGAAACGGTATTAGAATTTTTTTCTCTGTTCGAAGTATCTCATATCCAGAATTATCTAACATTGAAGATATATCTTTTTCGTCTAATAAAGCCGCAGTTTTACTTGGCATCTTTAGCCCAAGTAATGAAGCCAATTTGAGTAATGGCTCCCATATTGGTGCATAGTAAGCAACTACAAGCCTAGTATCTGATCTGCAAAGCTTATGCAAATCTTCCAATGTTTTCTCAATATCTTCAAAAAACCCAAGTGTATCCGATATTACTATAGCGTCAAAAATTTTTCCTAATTTATTAATGACTTGAGGGTCAGAAATATCTCCATTAATAAATTCTAAATCAGGAAAGTATTTAGAAGATAATTGAACCATATTGTTACTAAGGTCTACTCCAATACCTTTAGCCGGATTCAAACCAGATAATAGGTTCCCTATACCAGAACCTATTTCAAGAATATTTAAACCCGCTGGTATTAACTCGCGCATAAATATCATATCTTCCTCGTAGAAAGATTTAGCTTTCTTTATCCAACGATTTCTATCAGAGGCTAATTTATCAAAATGATTTTTAACGTCTTGTAATCTTGATCTAGCTGGTGTTGATGCTTTTATCATACTCATTCTCTATATAATTAGCTCCAGGAGTTTATACTAAAAATCAAAAAACCCATCTTTTAAAGGATGGGGATATAGCAAGTTTTCTCCAAATACCTTTAATATCTGCAAGGATGCCACCTTCAATTAGCATACTTGTTAATTTTTTCGAAGACATTTTAGTATAAACATCATGTGATACAGCGCCAATTATACAGTCATATTTTCCTTTTGGTGTAATTATTTCAATGTCATATTCTTTAGCAGCTTCGTTTTTATCTACTAAGGGATCTTCAACTTCTACTAAAAAACCCATTGAATTTAAAATACCTGCTAATTCAGCAGCTTTAGAGTTTCTTATATCACTTACATTTTCCTTAAAAGAAAGTCCTAGTTGTAAAATTCGACTTCCTTTAGACAAATTTTTGGCAATATTATTAGCTATATAACTTGGCATGCTGTCATTAATACGACGTCCTGCCAAAATCATTTGAGGTTCATGACCCATTTTTTGCGAAATGTGAGCCAAATAATATGGATCAACACCTATGCAATGACCACCCACAAGACCTGGCTTAAAAGGCAAAAAATTCCACTTTGAACCTGCTGCTTCAAGCACATCATGAACTGAAATATTTAAGTTCTTACATATCATTGCAACTTCATTAACGAATGCTATGTTTATATCCCGTTGCGTGTTTTCTATTGCTTTTGCTGCTTCCGCGACTTGAATACTAGAAGCCTCGTATACTCCTGCTCCAATAACGGCTTTATAAATTTCAGAGACTTTTTTTGTTGTTTCTAACGAATCTCCTGCTACAACCTTAGTTATTTTATCAACACTATGCACTTTATCCCCTGGGTTAATTCTCTCTGGACTATAAGCAATACTAAAATCAATATGTTGTTTTAATCCCGAGGATTTAACTAAAATTGGAAGACAGATATTTTCAGTCACTCCTGGATATACTGTACTCTCTATTATTACTAGAGAACCTTTACGCATAGCTTTTCCTACTGTATCGCAAGCATTTTCTAGAGGTTGTAAATCTGGCTTTTTTATTTTATCTACGGGTGTGGGAACAGTAATAATATAAGTATCAAAATTCTTAATCTCATGAAAAACTGAAGTAAATTTTAAATGTTTACACTGTCTTAAAGTTTCGTATTCTATCTCACCGGTATAATCTTTTCCAATTTTAAGACTACTGACTCTTTTTGTATTAATATCATAGCCTGTTACTTCATAAGCTTCTGACAATCTAACTGCCAAAGGAAGGCCTACATAACCCAATCCTACTACTATAATTTTCATTACATGATCCAAAATAAGATTTTTATAGATTTAATATATTTTTAAAACCAATACACTTTCCTAGATATTTTATTTATTTTTGTCCTGATATAGTATGCTCTAGGCTGCGATACATATTAACAGTTTTTTTACCAATTTTTTCTGCAGAAAGGTCTGATTCAACTAGTTTTCTGCTTTCTATTGCGTATTTTATTCGTAAGTTTTTATTATAAGCCAATTTTTTTATTGCACTAACTAGAGCTAGAGCATTATCTGGTGGAATTAAAATAGCATTTACACCATCTAATGCAATTTCTCTACAACCTGGCACATCTGAAGCAATTATACATCTTTTAGATGCTGCTGCCTCCAGAAGGCTTTTAGGCAACCCTTCTCTTCTACTAGGTAAAACTGCTATATGCGATTTTTCCCATACTTTCCTTACATCTTTAACCTCTTCTAACCAATTAATTTCACCTGAATCATGCGCATCCTTTATATCTGATAAATTTAGAGAAGTAGGGTTTTGAGGATCCAGCTTACCAGCTAGTAAAAATTTAATATCCAAATTTTCATTCCTTATGATTTTTGCGGCTTTTATTACAATTTTTGCTCCTTTATCTTCCAACATCCTAGATACAAAAGCTACAACTATAGGAGGTTCATCAGGCTCAGATAATGGTTTATAGTAATTTATATCAATTCCAGATCCACGAATTATATTTATTTTACTCTTGTCTGCTATCCTTAAATTTTCCATCAACTCCAAATCATGTTTATTTTGAACCAAAACTTGAGATAAACTTCCTTGGACAGCAAAACGTAAAAGCGGTAAAAATAATTTTCGAATTATTTTTTTAGTTCTATTCTTTGAGGTAAAAACATGTCCAAGACCTGTCATGGCGCTAATCTTAATAGGTATATTAGAAAATTTTGCCGCAATTCCACCTACTATGATGGGTCTGATCGAAACCAAATGCAAAATATCCGGTTTTATTCTCTTCAAAATATTAAAAAATAAAAATACTTCAATTATCAGTTTTATTGGCGACCATGATTTTCTTCTAAAATTAAGTGTATGGCATGAAAAACCCATTGAACTAATAATACTTATTTTTCCAGTATCATTACATATTACATGAACTTCATAATCAGCTTTTTTTGCTGCGTTTGCCATAGCCAGACGATGAGATAAAAAATACCAATCTTCTGATACCGCATATACTAATTTTGTTTTCAAATTTTACTCTTCTAATTATTTACTAACTTGAATATACTAATATTGCCCTTAAAGATGTACCAAACTATTGCTACATATTCTTTAATTACAGCATTTAAGGAAACTATTCCTTTATAACTAGGTATAAAATAAGAAGTGCTTAGTTTAAATTTCTCTTTAGCGATGGGTGATATTATTTTATATCCCAAGGATCTAAAAGACCAAGCAGCTCTAAAAAAATGAACTTTACTAGTGCAAAGAATAAGTGGTAAGTCAGAGGGAATAGCATAAACATTTAGTATATGTTTCAAATTTTCTGCTGCTTCAGCAGTATTTTTGCTTCTGTCTTCTATTATAGTATTTTCAAGCAACAAAACTTTTTTGATAACTCCTGCCTCAGAAGGAGTATCACTTTCTACTCTTCCTCCCATCAAAATTAATGGGAGATCAAATTCTTTGGATAGGTATTTTCCCTTTGCAGTTCTTCTTAAACTTTCTGGGGAAGGATACCAATTTTTATAACCATCAAAATATATTCCTCCTGTTAATACTATAACAGCAGAAGCTTTATCATCTATTAGTAAGTTAGTAGCTCCAGCAGACAAAGGTATTTTCAATAGTTCTGGTATTAATTGAAAAGAAGACAAGAATAAAACTGCTAGGCAAATATAAATTATTAGTCTTCTTATATGATTTTTAAATAATATAAACGCTAAAAAAATAATCCATAAAACAGGCATCGGAAAATAAATAAAGTAATCAAGTAATATACGAAAATTCAAACTATCCCTCTTGATCTTGCCCAATTTACATAAGAAATTAAGGTCCAAAGTTGCCAAGATGTATCTTTTTTACCATATAATAATTGCCTTTTCCATTTCTCTACCATCGAAATATTTTTTATATTAATTTTTTTTAAAGTATTTTGGCTACAAGCATCATCCAACAAACCTTTTAAGTCATTAGTAAGCCAATTAGCTATAGGAATTTCAAAACCTTTCTTTTTTCTATTACTCACCCAAATAGGTAGTCTATCAGAAAATGCTTCTCTAAGAATTTTCTTTCCTCTCCAACAGCCAAGTTTAAAGTTCCCCGGAAAAGAAAAAGCTAATTCAACCAAGTCTTGATCTAAAAATGGAGACCTTACTTCCAAGCCGTGAGCCATACTCATACGATCTACTTTAACTAACATGTCACTTACTAAAGGTAAGCAAAGGTCAGCATAAAGCATTGCATTAACAGGGTTTTTAAAATTTTTTCTTAAATCGTATAATATTTGAACTAAATCAAAATCTTTACATGGATAATCAAATAAAGATTCCACATCTTCTTTTTTTATTTGAGAAAGCCATTTTGCATGCCTCTCTGAACTACTACCTGAATGGTTTTCCAAAAAACGAGAGAGTCTTCTCGAAATTTCTCCTACTTTAGTATCCTTGTTTTCTTGCAAAACTGAAATTAGATAAGGCCTTATAAAAGAAGGAAACAATAAACTAAGAAAATGCCATTTCTCTGAGAAATATTTTCTATATCCTCCAAAAACTTCATCTCCTCCATCCCCCGACATAGCCACTGTAAGGTGTTTTTTAACTTCTTTACTCAAAAGATAAGTTGGCAAGGAACTAGAATCTGCAAAAGGCTCATCTAAAGAAGAAAACATTTCAGGGATTGCGTTAAGGGCACTGTTAGCACTTATCTCTAATTCGGTATAACTTAAGCCTAAATATTTGGCTAGTTTTCTAGCCTCTGGTCTCTCTTCATAATAATCTGATACTCCTTCAAATCCTACGCTAAAACAAGGCAATTTTACCCCCTGCTCTGCAATTGAAGCAGCTATTAAACTTGAATCCAGACCTCCTGATAAAAATATTCCAACAGGCAAATCACCTGTTAATCGTCTTTTTACCGCTTTATCAAAAGTTTCTCTTAATTCTGTTTTTGCTCCTTCAAAACTATATTTTTCTTTAAGTATATTATTATTAAGATTATACCATCTAAAAAGATTTAACCCCTCAGAATCAAATGTTGCAAGATTCCCAGCCTCTAATTTTTTTACGTCTTTTCGTATTGTTAGTGGATCTGGTATATATCTTAACATAAAAAGACAATGTAAAGCAGTATCATCAACTTCACCACAATTTACTAGTAGTTCCAAAGTTTTCAAATCAGATGCAAAATACAAACAATTTTCTTTTAAAGTATACAATAGTGGTTTTTTTCCTATAGCATCTCTAGCTAACACTAATTTCTTCTCATTACTGTCCCATAAAGCAAATGAAAACATGCCCTTAAGCCGAGGCAGTAAATCTCTTCCCCATTCAGACCAACCAACAAGTAGTACCTCTGTATCTGAGTTTGTAAAAAAAGACCTTCCTAATGTCTCTAGTTCTAATCTTAAGTCTGTAAAATTGTATATTTCTCCATTATATACTATAGTTTTCCCATACCTTTGCATTGGTTGGTGTGCTGCCTCAGATAAATCAATCACACTAAGCCTCGCATGGGCCATCAAACAATTATTATCCGACCATAGTTGCTGGGCATCTGGTCCTCTTGCTGAAAGCCGTTGTAATCCTAAATTTACCTTTTTTCTTAATGTGGATGTAAAATCCAATCTATTAAGATTCAGAATACCTAAAAATCCACACACTTTAACCTCTTTCTAATATCTCTTCATCTATTTTCATATATGAGTTTTGCATCAAATCTATAGAAAAATTTTTTACGATTCTTTTTGTAGATTGAATTTTGATATTTTGTCTAATATCTATACCTAATTCAGATATCTTGATAAACGCCTCTGATAACTCAATTGCATTTTTTGGGCTAACTATAAAACCATTTGTACCTAGTATATTATTTGCATCCCCCACATTCGTAGCAATAGGAATTAATCCACAAGCCATACTTTCAGCTATTACATTTGAAAAACCCTCTCCAAAAGATGATGAAGAAACAGATATATCAGCTAAATTATATAAACTACTAACATCATGTATGCTACCCAAAGCTAATACCTGAGCAGGTAAGTTTAAAATATCTTCTGTACCCCTCCCGACTAAAACTAAATAAAAGCTTTTAATTTTCTTTTTTGCTAGTTTAAATGCTTTAAATAAAGTTGCATGATCCTTCATGGGATCAACTCTTGCAACATGTATAGCAACCAAAGATTCTGATGGAATATTGTATTTATTACGCAATTTTTCCCTGATATTTAGTCTCGGTTTAAATCTTTCTGTATCAATACCATTAAATATTATTTTTTTTCTTTGCGATACAAAACCAAGCTCATCATGCACCTTTGCCCCAGTAGTAGAATTATATACTATCATATTTGGATATCTAGATAATATTTTACAACCTCTAATTGTAGCTTTTAACTGATAAGGATAATGTTTAGTTTCCATATTTGAACAGCGTATAGCCCATACAAGTGGTATATTTTTTTTTAAAAAAAGTTTTTTCCAAATTGATACTATCAAAGCTGAATGATACATCCAGGCGTAAATTATATTAGGCTGAGTCATACTATATATTTTTGAAAGTCTATAAAAAACTCTTGGATCTGGAAAAGTTTTAGACATTTTTACGGAAAATATTTTTGCTCCTGTTTTTTGTGCCAATGGTATCAAAGGACCTCCTTCTAATAATTGGCAAACATTATGTTCTCCACTTCCTTTAATTAATTCAATAAGCTGCGTCTCCGCCCCACCTTGACCTAACTTAGGTATAATATGCAAAATAGATTTTTTGTTAGTTTTTATAATGGACACTATATATGATTTCTTTTAAATCTCTACCTACATTACTTGTAATATATTGTTCGGGAAGCAATGAGTCACGTAGTATAAAGCCATTAGCTTTTTCCCTTGGCAGAAAATCTTTCAAAATTGCAATCATTTCAAATTCATTATTACAAGTCTTGATGGAACCTTCTATAGTAGTATTTAATAAATCATCTAATCCTCCTGGGCAATTAAATCCAATGACTGGTGTTCCTAAAGACAAAGATTCTAACACAACATTTGGCATGCCCTCCCATCTGGAGGATAATAAGAATGCATCTGCACCTGCAATAAAAGACCATAGTTGACTCGAATAAGGTTTAAGGTGAACCTGATTTGAAAGATTTAAATTTATAATAATTTTCTCTAAATTTTCATGTTCAGGACCATCACCAAATATAGTTAGATTAGTATCTTTGCTAAGTTTTGAAATCAAAGGAATTAACCTATCAAACCCTTTTTGATATACTAACCTACCAGCAGCTACTAATCTTAGTCCTATTCCCTCTATTCTAGATATTTTAGAGATTTTTCTTATATTATGTTCATCTACAGGATTACAAAGTATTTTTAATTTTTCAATATTGACCCCTCTATTTATTAAATCTTCATACATAATTTTAGATGTAACTAAAATTTTTGCAGCTTTTGAGATATATCTATTATGCATTCTATCTATAATAAATTTATGTTTACTATGTTTTAAAGAAGGCCCAAGCATGTTTGATTCTCTGGCTATTATATTATTTCCGGAAGAAAAATAACTTCTTAAGGCAAGAAGAGGAAGTGTTATATGAGAGAATGTCGAAAAAATTACATCAGGTTCTATTAGTTTTAGTTTCTTTATTAAAGGAAATATGGCCCATCTGATTCTACTTTTATTTAAATATACTACCTTATAGTTTCCAATAAGGCTTTTTAAAGGGCCACTATTATCTAAAATTATAAGTATTAGCTCTATCTCAGTTTTATAAAGGATTTTGCATAAATTTAGCACTACACGTTCAGCACCTCCCCCCGCCAAGGAAGGCAATATAAATACTACCTTAGGATTTTTATACATACTTTTAATTTTAAATCTAATTTATGAAAAAAGATTATTACCATCTACGTGGATCCCATATGTTTCCTGAAAAAGTTTTTCCTAATTTAAGAGCAGTGGCTACAAGCTCACCATCAATTTTTTCATCAAGCAATTCTAAGTTGGAAGCCAGCTGCTGGGAAGAATGAACCCCCATTACTATCTGACATCTTGGTAACAAACGCATTACTGATGCAATTGCAAGGGATTCCGGTAAAACCCCTGCTTCTTTTGCTAATGATTGAAACCTTTTTATAGGTTCTTTGCAAGATTCCAAATATGAAGGAAGTAATAAAGGATCCATAAGTATTAAACCTTGAACAAAAACAGACCTAACATGGATTTGTCCTCCATTACTAAGAAAATCACTTGCTAAGTCTCCCTCTATATTGTTTTGATTAAAAATATTTAAGGGCATTTGGATAACTTTTATGCTTGGGTGTATCGGAAAAATATCTTTAATGTTATAGGTTGAAACTCCAAAAAATTTAATTTTTTTTAGGTGAATTAGCTCCTCTGCCCAATTCATTATACCGTCTTTAAATACATCTACAGATTCATGCATCAAAAGAATATCTATATTATTACTCCTTAAATTAACTAGGCTTTGATTAAAGTATTTGTTTGCTTCTTTACTTCCGTATCCCCCAGCAAGCTTAGGAATCTTAGTGATTATTCTTATTTTATTTTTATTTGAAGAATTTATCCAATCGCCTATTATTTTTTCAGAAAATCCATAGGCATGGGCAGTATCCAACATTTTGATTTTATTTTTTAAAGCTTCATTGAGTATCTCAAATGTTTTATTCTTATCTAACTCCCTACTTTCTTTAGTTAAACCATAATTCATTCCAAATTGTGCTGTGCCTAAAATAACTTTAGAAATGTTTTTTATTTCATGAGATTTTAAAGTTTGTTGAATCAATCTAACATCCATCTCTCAATGTTTTTGCCAGATAAAATATTAGTTTTTACTTTCTTACCAAAAATTTTATCAAAATTTGATGCCTCTATTCCATTTACTGAATTTAGTACTCTTTTGTATGAAATATTTGCTAGTGTTATAGTATCTCCTTTACTTATATTTTGTTTGGCAACACAATAACGGCGTATTAGTGTTTTTTTCAGGGACTCTTCTTTAGTTGGTTTTTTTATATTACTTCCAAGCATCTTTTCCACTATACGTATTTGTTCCACCATATTCTTAAAACCATCTGGATCTAGAGAAATATGATGATCAAATCCCATTTTATTAGGAGTAAGCGTAAAGTGTTTTTCCACTATTGAAGCACCTGCTGCAACTGCCGCTATACATGAAAGTGAACCTAAATAATGATCAGAATAACCTGAAACAACTCGACATTCAGAAGCTAGTGTTTGGATGGTATTAAGATTTAAACTTTCCGCGGGTGCAGGATATAGAGAAGTACATTGTAAAACTGCTAAATTCTCTGAACCACTTTTTTTTGCGATGGCTAATGAATTTTTTACCTCATTAAGGTTTGACATACCCGTAGAAAAAATTAATGGTTTTTTTGTTTTCCCTAATATCCTAATTAAAGGAATATTATTTAAAAGCCCAGACGAAATCTTAAAAGCTGACATGCCAGCCTTAAGACATCTTTGTATACTTAATGGATCTCCTGCAGTAGCAAACAAAATACCATTAAGCTTATTTGCTTTTTTCACTAAATCTTTTAAAACTTTATCACTTAATGCAGAAGAAGAGAATAGCTTATAAGATTCACTTCCTTTCGTGTATGAATCATCTGCCTCAACCACCTGCAATTTTACGGCATCAGCTCCAGCTTGAAATGCATTTTCAGTCATTTCTATAGCTACTTTAGAATTTCCTTCATGATTAATACCAATTTCAGCTATAATAAAACACTTACATTTAGGTCCTATTTTTCTATCTTCAATAAAAAAATTCATAAATTTTTTTCCATCACTAATACTTCTTCTTCTTTCTGCAATACAACAAAACCTGCTTTTCTAAAAAGTTATTTTGAAGATTTATTAGAATCTTTAACTCTTGCTCTTAATTTGCATTTTTTCATATATTGCATTGCCTGCATCAAAGCAAGTAGCGCATAACCTTGCATTCGATGAACAGGAAGTATAAAGATATCAACATCATAGTAACCTTTTGCATCAAGCTGAAATCGTACTTGCCCTATTATATCTCCCTGAGATAATTTAATAACCCATAAATAAGTATTTGGATCTAATATGCGTTCAGTAAACCAATTATAATGTTGATTCTTTGATATAGCTTTTTTAGTTTCTAATTTATTACTCAATGAAGATGCAGAGTTTACCCATTCAAAATATAATTTAGCATGAGAGTCATTTGCATTTAATAAAAAAATTTTTCTTGATTCTTTCACCTTACCTTGAATATCCTTTGAAGCAAATCACCCTTCATAAATAAATAGGGATCACCACTATTTAAAGCTTCTTTTACTCTAGTTAAAGAATTCCTAAAAGAATGCATTGTCGTATCCATAATCTTTTTTGTGTCATGTTTCAAACAAAGATTATATCCAGCCCCCAAGAATAATCCGTTTCTAATAAATTCTTGGCGTAATAATGAAGATAACAACATCGGTTGTTTTTTATCTTCTATAACATTCAGTCTTGGCCACCAGTTATTACCAGAAAAATATATACTTTCATTTAGTGAAAATTCAGAAAGAATCTTATTGCTCTCAACTATCAGTTTTCTTCCTCTTTCAGAAAGCCTACTAGAAATATTATTTGATATGATTTTATCAATTGTAACCAAACTAGCTGTCAAAGAAACAATATCCCCTGAAAAAGTTCCGGAAACGAAAACCTTCTCCATAAGCTTCATTATTTTTTTATTGCCTACCAATGCAGATAATGGAAATCCATTAGCCATAGATTTACCAAAACAACCTAGATCAGGTAAAATACCATACGCTT
>CAYMQD010000053.1:0-2897 GCA_964392475.1 uncultured Alphaproteobacteria bacterium | reverse complement strand
ACCTATGATTTCTGATTACATAAAGCCTGACCAATTTACCTATCTTCCAAATACAGCAGGGTGCTACAATGCTGAAGATGCATTACGTACACTGCGCTTAGCTAAAGAAGCAGGAGGTTGGAATCTGGTTAAACTAGAGGTTCTTGGAGATAAAGAAACTTTATATCCTGATATGGAAGAAACTTTAAGAGCTACTAAAATTTTAGTTAATGAAGGATTTGATGTAATGGTCTACTGTACAGATGATCCATTATATGCTAAAAAACTTGAGAATGCAGGTTGTGCAGCTATTATGCCCTTAGGGGCTCCAATAGGATCAGGGCTAGGAATACAAAACCCTTTAAATATAAGATTAATAGTTGAAAATTCAAAAATACCTGTAATAGTAGATGCTGGTGTGGGAACAGCGTCTGATGCTACTCAAGCAATGGAATTGGGTTGCTCTGCTGTTCTTATAAATACTGCGATTGCTAAAGCTGACAAACCAGAGCTTATGGCAGAAGCAATGAAGTCTGCAGTAGAAGCTGGAAGAAAGGCATATTTAGCTGGAAGAATTCCAAAAAAATATCAAGGAACAGCTTCATCACCTAAATACGGACTAATTAATAGAGAAAAATAAAATGAATATTATAAATAAAAAAAATCGTCAAATAATTCTAGAAAAAAGACCTGTTGGAATGCCGAAAGAATCGGACTTCTCTCTTATTGAAAAACCGATTCCAGAAATTAAACACGGAGAAGTATTAATAAAAATTATTTGGTTATCTCTCGACCCATATATGAGGGGTAGAATGAGCACTGCAAAAAGTTACGCCCAATCATTAGAAGTTGGAGATGTTATCACTGCAGGAGCAGTGGGAATTATAGAGGTTTCAAAATCAAATAAGTTTAGTGAAGGTGATATTGTTGAAGGATTTACTCTTGGGTGGCAAGAATATGTAGTTACAGATACATCTTTACTAAGAAAGATAGATTCTTCTTTAGGTCCCATACAAACAGCAGTAGGTGTCCTTGGAATGCCAGGAATGACGGCATATTTTGGATTGTTTAATATAGGAAAACCTGTTCCGGGTGATACAGTTGTTGTATCTGCTGCCTCAGGGGCAGTAGGGCAAATAGTTGGTCAACTTGCTCGCCTAGCTGGATGCTATGTAGTTGGTATAGCAGGAGGAAAAGACAAATGTGATTATATTAAAAACATACAAAAATTTGATCAAACAATAGACTATAAACATGAAGATGTGTTTCAAAAATTAAATGAGTATTGTCCTAATGGTATAGATGTTTATTTTGATAATGTAGGAGGAGTCATAACAGATTCAGTTGTAAATAATTTAGCTCCATATGCCAGAGTTGCAGTATGCGGAGTCATATCCCAATACAACCTAACTGAAGCAGAACCAGGTCTAAGAACTCATAGAGCTATGCTAACTAACCAAGCTACTACAGAAGGGTTTTTAGTGTTTCAGTTCGCACAAAAATACCCTATAGCAAGAAAAAGACTCGCTAGCTGGCTTAAAGAGAAAAAAATAATTTGGAAAGAAGATATACGAGAAGGACTTGAAAGTGCCCCTGTAGCATTTATCGACCTTATGAATGGAAAGAACTTTGGTAAACTACTAATAAAAATATCTGACTAAATTTAGTTTTTATCATCTAAAATTTTTATATTAAGTTCTTTTAGCTGGTTCTGTGAAATTTTAGATGGGGCCCCCATAAGTAAATCTTCTGCTCGTTGATTCATTGGAAACATAATCACTTCTCTTATATTGGGTTCATTTGCAAGAAGCATTACTATTCTATCTATACCAGGCGCTATACCTCCATGTGGAGGAGCACCAAAACGAAAAGCATTGAATAAAGCTGAAAACTTAGTTTTAAGATCTAGCTCACTATAACCAGCAATCTCAAATGCTTTAAGCATAACATCCAAACGATGATTCCTAATAGCACCAGAAGAGAGTTCTATACCGTTACAAATTATATCATACTGATGTGCCAATACATTTAAGGGATTTTGATTAGTTAAAGATTCTAAACCTCCTTGTGGCATAGAAAAAGGGTTATGGCTAAACTGAATTTTATTTGTAGTTTCATCCTGCTCAAACATAGGAAAATCTGTTGTCCAACAAAATTTAAAAGTATTACTTTCATACAAATCTAACTCGGCTCCTATACGATTACGAACCTGTCCTGCAAATAAATTAGCTTCATCTTCCTTATTACATACAAAAAAAATGGCATCCCCTTTATCTATACTTGCTAAATCACATAGCTTTATGTGTGCTTCATCAGAAATAAATTTTGATATTGGACCTTTACCAATAAGCTTCCCGTCTTCTTCTTCATATAAAACATATCCTAGTCCAGGGTGACCTTCATTTCTTGCCCAATTATTTAGTTTATCAAAAAATGAACGCGGTCTTCTTGAAACCTTAGACGCTTTAATAGCTCTAACCACACCCCCTTTATTTACTATAGTTTTAAAAGCATTAAAATTTACTGAAGGCATATTAAAAACATTTGTAACATCAACAATTTCAATAGGGTTTCGTAAATCAGGTTTGTCAGTACCATACTTTAAAAGCGCTTCCTTATAAGGAATTCTTGGGAAAGGAGCAGGTGAGCAATAGTTATTAGAAAATTCTGTAAATAATTCTGTTAATAATGACTCTAATACAGAAAAAATTTCATCTTGAGTAACAAAAGCCATCTCAATGTCAAGTTGGTAAAATTCTCCCGGGCTCCTATCTGCCCTAGCATCTTCATCTCTAAAGCATTGTGCTATTTTGAATTATTTTACATACCCTCCCATCTTTATTAATTTGTTTAATTTCTTGGGCGCTTGTTGCAATGCATAAAACTTTCCTGAATGAATTCTGGAAGGAACTAAATAT
>CAYMQD010000052.1:0-14710 GCA_964392475.1 uncultured Alphaproteobacteria bacterium | reverse complement strand
TTACCTAAAGCTATTTTTTGCATATAAATATCTGGTGCATGTAAAAAACCGCCTTCACTAGCCATTGCCATAACAGAAAGAGCATTTTCGCCACCCAAAGCAGTAATAGTTGTTCCTTCTAATGGGTCTAAAGCAATATCTATATCTGGACCTACGCCTTTACCTACTTCCTCTCCTATATAAAGCATTGGGGCCATATCTCTTTCACCTTCCCCAATCACTATCCTTCCTTTAATATTTAATTTATTAAGCGCAGTTCTCATAGCATCTACGGCAGCTTGATCAGCTGATTTTTCATCACCCTTACCAATCCAATCAAAGGATGCAATAGCTGCAGACTCCGTAATACCTACAGCATCTAACTCTAAACTAGTATCCAAATGAGAAATAATAGTTTCGCCTGAATTCATATTAATCTCCTGAAAGCAAGACAGTTATAGTTAAAACTCTTCTATCCTAATTTTAACTGGTATATTAATTACAGATTTAAGTTCTTTTATTGTTTTTATAGCCATATTAACATTTTGTTCTTTATTCTGGTGAGTGATTATAATTATCTGAACACCTTCATGTACATTATTTTTGTATTCTTTTTGCAATAAAGCGCTTATTGAAACCTGAGAATCTCGAAGACATCGTCCCACATCTGCTATTACACCAATTGCATCAATTACATTTAGTCTAATATAGTATTTACCTTCTCTATCATTCATATTTACACTTTTTTGATTAACTAGCTTTTTAGAAATAATTCCAAAAGTAGGAGTTATTCTATCTCTAGCTATATCAATAATATCTGCAACTACTGCTGATGCTGTAGCATCCCCTCCAGCACCGTGTCCAACAATAAGAGTTGAAGGTGCTTTATCGCTTTCTATTACAACTGCATTATATGTATTATTAATGTTTGACAGCGGAAGACTGTTTGAAATCATACATGGGTGAACTCTTTGAAAAAGAGAGTTATTATTAAAGTCTGAAATGCCTAAAAGTTTAATTTTATAACCAAGTTCCTTTGCAAAAATGATGTCCATGAGTGATATATCTTTAATTCCTTCAATAAAAATATCACTAATGTCACTAAGAACCCCAAAGGCAAGGTTTGACAAAATAGCAAGCTTATGAGCTGTATCCATACCTCCTATATCTGTTTCAGGATTAGCCTCTGCTATTCCTAAGTTTTGTGCTTCTGTAAGTGTAGATTCAAAAGATTGGTCAGATTCTTCCATTTTAGTCAAAATAAAATTACAAGTCCCATTCAAAACCCCATACAATCTAAAGACATTGTTAGCTGATAATCCTTCCCTTAATACTTTCACAATTGGTATTCCGCCAGCTACTGCTCCTTCATAAAATATATTTGTTCCAGATTTTTCTGCTAAAGTAGCTAAATAGTTTCCATGCTTAGCTAGCATAGCTTTGTTAGCAGTAACTAGATTTTTTGAACTTAATAATGTTTTCTCAGCCAACCTAAGTGCAGGCCCGTCTTCACCACCAATCAGCTCGATTATACTATCTATATTTGTTCTTGCAGCCATTTCTAAAGGATCATTTATCCATTCATAATTATTTATACTTATTGGTCTAACAAGATTTTTTCTTTTTGCAGATACTGCTATAATATTTATATTTTTTCCTGATCTATCACATACTATTTTTTGATTCTCTCTTATTAGACGAATTACACTAGTCCCCACTGTACCTAAACCAACTATTCCTATATTATGATAATTTTTCAAGAGGACTATCCATAATCGTTTGAGCAACTACTTCAGGATCAGAGCTATTCAAAAATTTTTTAATATTTCTTGCTGCTTGTCTGATACGTTGTGGATTTTCGACCAAACTAATTCTTACATACCCCTCTCCATGTTTTCCAAAACCAATCCCAGGAGAAACTGCCGTCTGCGCATACTTAAGTAAAGCCTTAGAAAATACTAAACTACCCAACTTTTTAAAAGGTTCCGGTATAGGTGCCCATGCAAACATAGTTGCAGGAGGAGAAGGAATTTTCCAACCAGCTCTTTCCATACTAGATATTAAGACATCTCGTCTCTCCTTATATATAGTTCTTATTTCAGATATGCATTTTTGGTCTCCATTTAGAGCTGCTGTAGATGCAACTTGAATCGGAGTAAATGCTCCATAATCTAAATAGGATTTAATCCTGGTTAATGCCGCTACAAGTTTTTTATTACCTGCCGCAAAACCTACTCGCCACCCTGGCATTGAAAATGACTTACTCATTGAGGTAAATTCTATAGCTATATCTCTGGCTCTTTTTATTTGTAATATAGACGGGGGAGGATTATCTTCAAAATATATTTCTGAGTAAGCTAAATCTGAAAGAATCCATATTTTATTTTTATAACATATATCTACAACCTCATCATAAAAACTAAGATCTACCGTTTGAGCTGTTGGGTTGCTTGGATAGTTTAATACTAATGCTTTAGATTTACTGCGTCTTGCTTTAATTGATTTTTGTAATTCTGCTTAGAAATTAATTTCAGGACCCTCAGGTATTCGCTCTACATCTACCCCGGCTATAATAAAACCATAGGGATGTATAGGATAACTTGGGTCTGGAACAAATACACGATCACCTGGAACAGAAATAGCGGTAGCCAAATTTGCCAGACCTTCTTTAGAACCTAGCGTGACAATAATTTCATTCTCAGGATCTAGTTTAACCCCAAATCTCCTAGAATAATAGGCTGCATGGGCCTTACGTAACCCCAATATGCCCCTGGATGAAGAATATCTATGAGTTCGTGGTTGCTTAACTGTGGATATTAATTTTTCTACAATATGGTCAGGAGTAGATATATCTGGGTTTCCCATACCCAAATCTATTATATCTTTTCCATTTCCTCTCTCAAATGCTTTAAAAGTATTTACTTCATTAAAAACATATGGAGGTAGTCTCGAGATACGCTCGAACTCTTGGCCCATTTCAAATAATCTCAGCGCTGTACATCTATATAAACATCTACACGACGATTCGCAGCTTCTCCATGAGAACCATCCTCACTATAAAAAGGCTCATTATCTCCACGTCCTTCAACATAAATTTGATTAGGTGACAATCCCTCATTTATTAATAAATTCTTTACAGCTTCTGCACGAGAACGAGACAACGTCATATTATACTCTTTACCTTCTATTGTATCGCCACCCTTTTGGGAAGAATGTCCAACAAGATAAAAGTTTTTTGAACCTAATGAAGCCACTAATGTTTTTATAACTTTTAAAGTAAACTCATCCGGCACAGTTGAATTATTTGCAAACTGTATCACTGCCACCGGTTTTTCTTTAGATTTGAAAACCTCTCTCTGGGATTTTATAGGGGTTGCATTTAAATCAGTAACAGGATCAGAACTTTTAAATAAATCAGACAACAAACTTGCAATTTTTCCAGGTATCACTTGAGTTCTAAATGCTGTTCTTGTTACTTCCCTCCTGGAAGCATTTCCTACTAAATTATTTTTTCTAACAACTTCAATTGGTACATCTTCTACTACTAAATTAGAAGCCGCAGGAACTTCTGTAGGAACATTAGAAATATCCGGATAAGACTCGGAAGCTTCTGAAGGAATTACTACCCTAGGTACATCTTCGTTTGAATTATATTCAGACTCTTCAAACAGCCACTCTTCAGCTGATTCATACCAATCTACAGGATCAATATCTGAAAAATAAGAACAAGAGCTTAACAAAAATCCAAGTAATATAGGTAACAGTAGTTTCATTATTAAAGCATTCATAAAATATCTTTTCCTTATCCTGAACTTAGGCAATATATTTAAAAAATTAATATATAAATTTTTATTAATACAATTTTATACAAACTACTTACGAAAAAATCTGGAAATATTAACATAGCTCACCACGGTCATATCCTTAATCTCACCAGGAATGATAATAAAACATACTACTACAAAAAAATACAAATACAAACTATCACATACTATAAAACAATATAAAAAACATCATATTTGATAAAAACTAGATTCTATACTCTTTTTATGGATATAAGGCTGCTGAAGAAAGTCCTTCATATTCTTTAAAACCTAAAATAACGTTGAGGTTTTGAACCGCTTGACCCGCAGCACCTTTTACCAAGTTATCCAAGGTTGATAACAGAATAGTTTGATTTTTTTTATTACCTGAGTATATTCCTATTTTACATACATTAGAACCCACTACATCCCCAGATTTTGGAAGTACCCCATCATCCAAAATTTGAACAAAAAATTCCTCAGAATACGTTTTTTTAAGATGCTCTCTAATTAAATCCTCTTCTCCATCTAAATAAATAGTAGAAAATATACCTCTTTTCATTGGTATTAGATGTGGAGTAAAAGTAATATCAATACTTTCTTTATGAATACTCTCTAAAATACTTTTGATTTCAGGAAGATGTCTATGCTTTCCAACACCATAAGCATTTATACTTTCATTTAATTCAGAAAATAACATGTTTTCTTTCACTGAACGACCAGCTCCAGTAGTACCTGATTTAGAATCAATTATTATACTCCTTGTATCTGCTAATTTATTTTCTAATATAGGAATTAAAGGCAAAAGTGCCGAAGTCGGATAGCAACCTGGGTTAGCTATTATTCTCGCTTTCTTAATCTGACCTCTCGCATATTCAGTAAGACCATACACAGCTTCTTTTTGAAGATCAGGAGCTAAATGATTGCCATAAATACTTGAATATAAGTTAATATTTTTAAATCTAAATGCAGCTGACAAATCAATAAAAATTATATGTTTTGGAAGCGATAGTGCAACATTTTGAGCTATATTATTCGGAAGGCAGCTAAATATTACATCTATTTTTTCAAAATTTAAATCATCAATTTTGATGCATTTTGGAAGTCCTCTTCCACTTAGGTGAGGGAATGCTTCTTCTATTTTCTTACCAGCATATTTATCTGCTGTAAGAAATGTTATATCTAGATTAGCATGAGATAAAACTAGTCTTATAGTTTCAGCTCCAGTGTAGCCACTTGCACCCAGTATTGCTACCTTCGCGTTCGAATAAGATGATATAGCCAAATATCCTGACCTTTATAAAAATAATATTAAAAGTTTATAAGAATCTGAAGGCTAAGAGAATAGCAGAAAAAAATATTTTAATATATTAACGCTTACTAAACTGAAATTTTCTTCTAGCTTTAGGCTGTCCATACTTTTTTCTTTCCACAACCCTAGAATCTCTTGTAAGAAACCCATTTTCCTTTAAAACTTTTCTGAGTGACGGATCAAAGTTTACCAATGCTTTACTGACTGCATGGCGAACAGCACCTGCTTGACCAGATAAACCACCACCTTTCACAGAACAAATAATGTTAAATTCACCAGCACGATTAGCAACTTCAAGAGGTTGATTTATTATTATCATATGAGTCTGCCTTGTAAAATATTCACTCCCTGACCTTTTATTAACGGTTATCTGACCTGGCCCTTGCTTAATCCAGACCCTTGCTACTGATGCCTTACGTTTACCTGTAGCATAAGAACGACCAAATTTATCTATCTTGGGTTCTTCATTTAAGTTTTCATTTATAGAATCTTTATCTGCTAAAGTATTTGATTCTTCTAACTCCATAACTAGGACCTTTTATTTTTATTATTAATTGCTGCGAAATCTATAATTTTAGGACTATGTGCTGTATGTGGATGGGACCCATCCGAATATACATGCAATTTCTTTAGTTGAGATCTACTTAAAGGGCCTGAAGGCATCATCCTTTTTACAGCAGATCTTAAAAGTGTTTCTGGATTATCTCCTGATAAAATCTCATTATAAGTTTTAGATTTTATACCTCCTGGATATCCTGTATGCCAATAATGTAATTTTTTATCTAGCTTTCCTGCTGTCATATGTACACCTTTTGCATTGATTACGACTATATGATCACCACAATCCATGTGTGGCGTATACATCGGCTTATGTTTTCCACGAATCCTAAAAGCTATCATAGAGGCAAGCCTTCCTAGAACCAATCCTTCTGCGTCTATTAAATACCAATGATTTTTAATATCAACAGGTGTTGCAGTATACGTCCTCATCTTACTTCCCCAAGCATTTACAAAAATGTAAATTATAAGTAATTTTCTCTAATAATATCTAATGACCCGAACACATTGTTTAATATTTATTATTTAAATAATGTGTCATTGTTATATACTGATATTTCAGAATTTCAAAATAGAGTATAGTTAAGGAAAATACAATGGAAATACAAGTTAAAAATAAACCAAATACTCTCAATAAGCCTGTAAACTACAAATTAGAGCATGGAATTGCTACTATTACTCTTACAAATCCTGAAAAACGTAACCCTATATCTTTATTGTTAATAAAAAGCATGCAAGAAATATTCAATGAAATAGCTGAAGATAAAAAAGTAAAAGTAGTAATAATTGAATCGCAAGGACCAGTTTTCTCTGCAGGTCATGATTTAAATGAAGTAAAATTATACAGAAAACAATCTGAAAAACTTTTGGATCTATTTAAAGCATGTAGCAAAATGATGACCTCCATAGTAAAGCTACCTAAACCTGTAATCGCTAAGGTTGACGGATTGGCTGCAGCAGCAGGTTGTCAACTTGTTGCAAGTTGTGACCTTGTATATGCATCAAATGTTTCAAGCTTCTTGACACCAGGGGTAAACATTGGACTTTTCTGTTCTACACCAATGGTTGCATTATCTAGAACAGTAAGTAGAAAACATTCTATGGAAATGTTATTAACAGGCGAAACTATTGATTCTAATACTGCATATAGATTTGGCATGGTTAATAAAATATTTGATTCTTTAGAATTAGATAAAAAAGTAAGAGAGATTGCAATAAATATTTGCCAAAAATCACCTTTAGTTCTAGCAATAGGTAAAGAAGCATTTTATAAACAAATAGATATGAGCCTTGACGATGCATATACCTATACATCTGAGGTAATGATAAAAAACATGCAAACATTAGATGCATCTGAAGGTATTGAAGCATTTGTAGAAAAAAGAAAACCTAAATGGCAGGGCAAATAATTAAAGTTTAAGTATGAATAACTCGAATAGCTCCACAACTTATAGCGATGAATATCTTCAAGAAATACTTGAAAGAACAAATACTATAGCAATGATAGGACTTAGTTCAAACTGGAATAGACCAAGTTATTTCGCCGCAAAATATCTTCAGTGTAAAGGTTATAAAGTGATACCAGTAAATTCTAATGAATATGGTAAAGAAATATTGGGAGAAATAGTTTATGCAAATTTAACTGACATAAAAATCCAAGTTGATATGGTAGATATTTTTAGAAAGCGATCTGCTGTAAAAAACATAGTAGATGATGCTATTTCTATTGGAACCAAAACTATATGGATGCAGTTAGGAATAATAGATATTGAATCAGCAAATAAGGCTCTAAAAAAAAATATAGATGTAATTATGGATCGATGCCCTAAAATAGAATATGCACGTATGTCAGGAGAACTTGGGTGGGGAGGAATTAATACCTTACGTATCACTAATAAGAAACGAATAATTAGAAGAAAGAAAAACTTGTGAATAGCAAAAAGCAATCATACGGTTTTGAAACACGTGCTATACATGCAGGAGCAGCACCAGATGCTGTTACTGGAGCAAGAAATACACCTATTTATCAAACTACCGCATACGTTTTTGATAATCACGAGCATGCGGCTAGCCTTTTTAACCTTCAAGACTTTGGCTTTATATATAGCAGGCTTACAAATCCCACAGTGAGTGTGTTAGAAGAAAGAATCGCAAATATCGAGAATGGCAGAGGCGCTGTTGCATCTTCTAGCGGACACTCAGCTCAACTTTTGGCACTGTTTCCACTTTTGGAATCAGGTGAACACTTTATAGCTTCTAAATGGTTATATGGAGGATCAATTACACAATTTACAAAATCATTTAAAAGGTTTGGTTGGGACTGTGACATAGTAGACCCTAGAAATACTGATAATATTATAAGTAAAATAAAACCAGAAACTAAATGTATTTTTTTAGAAAGTATATCAAATCCTGAAGGTATTATATTAGATATAGAAAAAATATCTAACATCGCAAATAATTACCAAATCCCACTAGTAGTTGATAATACGATGGCAACTCCATTTTTATTTAACCCTATCAACTGGGGTGCAGATATTGTTACTCATTCATTAACAAAATTCTTATGTGGGCATGGTACTACCATGGGTGGTATTGTTGTAGAATCAGGAAAATTTGATTGGCAGAAAAGTGGTAAATTTCCATCTTTAACTGAACCTACAGAATCTTATCATGGTCTAAGATTTGCAGAAACTTTTGGAGATTTTGCATATACAATGAAGCTAAGAGCAGATGTATTAAGAGATTTAGGATCTACCTTAGCACCTCTAAATGCATTTAATATTTTAACTAGCATTGAAACTTTACATCTAAGAATGGAAAGACATGTGCAAAATGCCTTGTCTGTTGCAAAATTTTTAAATGGTCATGAAAAAGTTCAGTGGGTTTCCTATCCTGGATTAGAATCTAGTCCTTATTATAACCTTTCTAAAAAATATTTTCCTAAAGGCACTGGATCAGTTTTTACAATCGGATTAAAAGGCGGATATAAATCTGGAATAGATTTAGTAGAATCAGTTAAAATATTTTCACATGTTGCTAATGTAGGAGATACTAGAAGTATTATCACTCACCCTGCATCTACTACTCATAATCAACTATCTGATGAAGAAAAAAAAGCTGCAGGGCTAGGGCCAGAGGTTATTCGCTTATCTATTGGATTAGAAACTTTAGAAGATCTTATGTGGGACCTAGACCAAGGATTAAAATAATATAGATTACTCTAAACTTTTATTTCTCCATCTATTATCATCCTTTGCCAAATGCCCACCATCCAGTATTTCTTGCAATCGATCAGAATCAATACTTACCCAAAAATTAAAACAATTTTCTTTTCCTGCAAGAAAAAATATATTTGAAGAATTATGCATTGGAAATACTGTAATGATATCTGCATCTAACTCCTTTCCTTCTTTTTTCATATTGTTATAGCCTGCTATAAAGGATTCTCTTATAGAATCAGTAAGTATTATAGCTTTCACATTAGGCCATTCCATTTTAGCTTTATTAATATATTCCTCATATGAATCACATTTTTTTTCTTCAATTATATCTTTAGCATTTAAATGATTACTAAAGTGAACAGTAATTAAAGTAATCATAAGGGTTTTTTTAATAGTCATCTCAAATGTAATTTCTATATTATATTGATTATCTAAATTCATTCACAGATATTTAATCATTAAAATCAATAATATGTTCTACTAAATTGGATTTATTGTTTTTTTCAGCCGAATGTAGAGATAATCTTAATTTTTGTTTTATCCAGTCAATATGTAACATACCGATATTATTTACATCTATTATATCACTAATTCTATTGGGACCAAATTCTTTAACACCAGTAATTGATTTATTCAAAGAACTCGAAGTCAACTCATAAATATTTGTATTAGTACCATTCGAGAAATAATTATATATTGCTCCTATATGCCTATCTCCTGATAATATAATTGTCAATTTTGTATTACTACCTAAAAGTAGACTTAAAAGCTTTTCCCTTTCAAGAGGAAAATTGCCCCATTTTTCCCAACCATGACCATTAGCAATCACCTGGATAGAAGATACAATAATTCTAATATCCTTAGGAGCAACAATTTCTTTTTTCAGCCATTTCCACTGATCTAGTCCTAAAATTGTTTTATTCAAATCAGTATCAGGAATATATTTCTCTTTTCCGGGACTCATTGGTGAATTCGTTCTAAGCAGATCACTTCTAAAAGTTCTTGTATCTAATACTATTATCTGTACTCTTTTAGTGTTTTCTCCAAAGTTATAGCTTGTAAAAATTCCATCTCTATGTCTCCGTACATCTGTTTTTCCTATTTTATAAAAATCTAAAAATATATTTTTTGAAATATCTTTATAATCCCACGAAATACCTCCGTCATTCTGCCCATAGTCATGATCGTCCCAAATAGGTATGACAGGAATTTCGGCAGCCAGTTTTACAAAGTCTGAATTCTTACTTAATTTGATATAAGCTTTTCTTAGTTCAACTGCTGACTTATTTTTAAAATCTCCATAAACATTATCACCTGCCAAAATTAAAATATCAGGTTTGTATAAATTTATTGTATTCCAGTGTGGCATTGGTAAGTTTTGGTCCGAGCATGAACCAATTATTATAGTTCGTATAGTTTTAGAAGAATCGGGTAAGGCTATAAAATCTAAAGCGTATACTTTAAAAGAAAATAACATTATAATTAAAACAAGATTATATATATTCAAATTCATTATTTACTCCCTATAAGCTATTTTATATCAAAAAACTATTGTGAGAAACCGAATGAATGAAAGAAATATCGAAATTATTACTAAAAATGGGAAAATGGATACATTTATCACTCAGCCAGATGAAGGGGGTGAATTCCCTACTATAATTTTATATATGGATGCTCCTGCTATTAGAGAGGAACTTAGAGACATGGCTCGACGCTTAGCAACATCTGGATATTCCATCATCCTTCCAAACTTATTTTATAGAGTAGGAACAGAAGGTCACTATCCTTTTGATCAAGACTTAATTAGAACTGAAAAGTCCCATTTAAAAAACATGCTTAATACTATGAATGAAACCTCTAACAACATGATAATAAATGATACCGCCAGTATATTAGAATATTTAGATCTTAATAGTAAGGGGACTAAAATAGGAGCCTTAGGATATTGTATGAGTGGCCAATATGTTGTATCCGTTGCAGCTTCTTTTCCCGATACTTTTGGCGCAATTGCATCTTTTTACGGAGTAGGTATATATACTGATCAAGATGACTCTCCACATCTAATCGCAAAAAATATAAAGTCTAAAATATATTTATCTTTTGCAGAAATAGATAAATACGTAAGTGAAGAAGAGATAGCTAAACTACAAAAACACTTTACAAGTCTTAACATAGACTTTCGTATAGAAGTATATAAAAATACTGAGCACGGTTTTGCTTTTCCGGATAGATATTGTTACAACAAAATTGCAGCAGAAACGCACTGGTGTAGATTAAATAAATTGTTTGAGGTGCTTAAATCTTAGTTTTTTCCTTAAGCTCAGTTATTATTTTATTTTTACCTGATCTTTTTCCTTCATAAAGCCTCCTATCTGCTAACTCTAAGAGATCTATACTTTGCTCTCTTTCAGAAATACAGGAAACTCCTGCTGTAACTGTAACAGAATAGTCTTTTCCCTCTATAGTAGCTTTAGCTTCTTGAATATTCTTTCTAATTCTTTCAGCAACCAAACCTGCAGTTTTTACATCCGATTCATATATAATGGCCAGAAATTCTTCACCACCATATCTAGCAAATAAATCTTGGTTTCGCATAACATCTTGAGCTGCTTTAGAAACAATTTTAAGTATCTCATCTCCAATGTTATGACCATAACTGTCATTTATATGCTTAAAGTTATCTATATCAAAAATAACAATTGAAAAAGGTTGAATTTTAGATAAAGAAAAATCAGTTACAGCAGAATCTAGCTTTAGCATTACATTTCTTCTATTAGGAAGCCCTGTCAAAGCATCAGTATTAGCAGAAATTATACTTTGTCTAAATGCTTCCACTGCCGAAGCTATTTGCCCTACTTCACCCGTAGCTTTACCCTTAACTTCTAGATCAGTTCTACCAGATTCTAATCCTTTCAAAACTTCTATTGCACTATATAATGGCTTAAAATTCTTATATAAAAGTAAGTTGTTCACAAACATAATGATCACAAAAAGTAAAACCACTATTCCAATTATAAGTACTGCAATATAAAATTCTTTTTTTCTAGAATCAGTAATATCTCTTACAACAGCAATAGAAAGGTTAATGTTGTCAAATTGATGCTGTGATATCAAGTTAATCATATAATAAGAATCTTCTAAAGAAATAACATCTGGCCGTAATAAATTTGATATTTTTTTTATATCTACTATATGGTTAGAAGTATCTGTAGAAACTATATTTTGTTTATTTGAATCAAATACAAATACTTCCGATCTTGTATTTTCTTTTAAATCATAAATTAAAGGATCAATCCACTTACCATAAAAAACACGTGCTATTTTTCTTGCGTTGGAATATATAGGAAAATGGACAACATGAGCTACTTGATTATCTAACTTGACAAAAACTGAGTTAAGGTTCTGAGTAAAATATTCTTTAGATAAGCTGGTGACTGGATCCAATTGTTTATCTTGTATTCCCTGAAAATAGATTACTTCATGCTCATCAGTAGTAATTGAAATAAAGTCTATGACCTCAGAAGTTTTTAAATTTTCATACATTGGGCCTATAGTTCTATCCAACAATCTTTTATCTCTTGATCTGACTGCAGCTATAGGACTTCTGTTTCCTCTTAACCTCCATATGGAAGGCTTACCTGGAGTATCATCATAAGCATAAAATGACATTTGTTCGAATGAACTAGTTACAATTTTGTTCCAAAGTGAATTTGCTCCTTTACCCTCACTTTCAAGAAGCTGCTCATTAAAATAATTAGTGGTTATAAAACTTGAGACGACAAGCATTATTCCGACAAGGAACAACGATGATAAAAATAAAATATTAAGTCGAGTACGTAAAAGCATATTTTTCCGAATTATAATTTAAATTGTCAATTATTTTTATTCACGCTATGTTTTTGTAAAAAAGTCAAAACAGCAAAGGCAGCCAGGTCAGAAAGTTCCTCCCTTTTTATTCGTATACCTTCTTTTCTGATTATTCTATCTATCTTCTTTAAAACTTTCTTGGCTCCAGTATAGTTTATACCCTTCATCTGAGAATCATAAGAATCTTTTCCGCTCACCCTTGCCCAATCAAAACCAGTTTCTCCAGAAGCTTTACCAAAATACTCTCTATTCCACTGATGTGCTCCTACCTTAATTAGGTCTAAAATAATATTTTCAAAACTTTTCGTAAATGCTTCTGGGTTTTGACTGTAAGTTTCATTTCCTCCCAAGGCTAAATAAGCAACCCAAGTTTGAGGATCGTTAAGATCAGCACTATTTTTTTCTTTACGTATACCTTCAGTGTTTCCTGAAGTAATATCCCCATGACAACGATGACATCCATCACTAGATTTAGCAAAATAAACTTCTTTACCTAAAACCAGTAAAGTCGGCTCAGGAACTATTAAATCAAGATCTTCCTTTGCAAGGACTTTATAATTTAGTGATATTAATAAAACAAAAACTAATAGCACTTTATATAAATAAAGTGTCTTTCTTAATTTATGAAAATATAAATATCTAAACATATTAAAATCTTCTATTAAAATAGATCAGCTTTCCATAAGAGATTTAATATCTTTAGGTCTAATTGGCAAGTTTCTTATTCTAATTCCTACCGCATCAAATATGGCATTAGCAATTGCTGGAGCAGTAACTGCAAGAGCAGGCTCTCCTAATCCTACTGGATGCCCACCTGTTTCTATCAACTCAATTTCTATTTCAGGAGCCTGCCGCATTCTTAACCATTTATAAGTATCAAAATTTTTCTGTGTAAAAGAACCATTTTGCACATCTAAAGACTCATAAAGAGCAAGGCTTACACCAGTCAAAGCAGAACCTTCAATTTGTGCTTTAGCTCCATCCGAATTAATTACTGTACCACAGTCAATAGCATAGGTTAGTTTTTTGACGTCAACAATTCCAGATTCTACATTTACTTTTACTTCTGCTATACAAGCACTCCATGTTGGAGAATGACGAGTTTCTGCACCGGATATAGCGACCCCCATGCCATAATTCTCGCCACCTTTTTGAATGCCAAATCCTGCTTTTCCGGCAGCTACCTGCAAAACATTTTTCAGTCTTAGAGACCCTCCTACATCTTTTTTCCTTCTGGAAGGCTTTCCATTTTGTAGAACCATATTCAGTACATTAGGTGTATGTGTTGCTATGCTGGTATTTTCTTGCCTGAGCATATCTAACCTAAAAGAAACTGGATCAGTACCAGCTATATAGGAAAGCTCATCTATAAACGATTCGACTGCAAAAACCGTATAACCGTTAGCTACTGAACGTAACGAACTAACTGGTATCGAATCCATAAGAATTTTATGATTAAAAAAAGTATATTTTCTATTTGGAACGGAGTACCAGTGATCTCCTCCATCTATAGTCCACAATCCTAATTTATGGCCTTTACCTTCTATGTCTTCCTGGAACCACTCTGGTGGAATACCCCATTCTGGCCTTTGCAGCATATCACCACCACATAAATCTATTTTAAATGTTTCCAGTTTTCCATTTTCAGATAAGCCTGCTTGTAATTTTTGGTAAGTTGCAGTCCTTGGTTCTGTACCTTGCATCATAGCTTCTCTTGTATAAATAATCTTGACTGGCCTGTTTAGTTCTACAGAAGCTGCCAATGCTAAACGGTTAGCATCATCAAACCTTGTTCCATAACCTCCACCGGCTAGTCTTTGATGAATCAATAATTTTACATCCTCTGGTTTAGTATTAGTGAGTGAAGCAATTTCTGGTGCGATTATCCAGCCCGTAAAGCTGTTAGCTTGTGTTCCACTAATAATGTGCCAGGTCCCATTTATATTCCCTACCACTGAAGTATAGGG
>CAYMQD010000051.1:0-7248 GCA_964392475.1 uncultured Alphaproteobacteria bacterium | reverse complement strand
ATTGAGCCCATTGAGTAATATCTCCTGCTCCTAAATATATTAGGATATCTCCAGGAAAAATAATTTTGGGAATGATATGCGATAAGTTCTTTGGATCATTTATAAAGGTTACGTCTCTATGCCCAGATACTTTTAAGGCTTTAACCAAATGTTCCCCTGTAATACCAGGAATTTTTTGTTCACCTGCAGAATAAACATCAGTTATAAATACAGTATTTGCATCATTAAAAGCAGACGTAAATTCTTCAAACAAACTCTGTAATCTTGAATATCTATGAGGTTGAACAACTGCTATCACCTTGCCAGTAGCCATATCTCTGGCAGCAGACAAAACAGCCTTAATTTCTTCAGGGTGATGTCCGTAATCATCTACTACAGTTATATTATTTATCTTTGCAAGAACACTAAACCTTCTTTTTACACCTTTAAATTTACCGAGCGCATTTTTTATTATGTCTAATTCTATACCTAACTCTATAGCCACCGCCGTTGCGGCTAATGCATTTTGTACATTATGATTTCCCGGCATTGACAATAAAATATTATCAATAATTTTGGGTGAAATATTTGTTTGATTAAAAATTTCAATATCAAACATCACCTTATTTTCTTTAGTTCTAACATTTATACCTCTAATATCAGCTTGAGGATTTAATCCATAAGTTACTATTCTTCTATCTGATATTTCACTATTTAGAGCCTGTGTTTCAGTATGATCTGCAGATATTACGCTAAAGCCATAAAAAGGGATATTTTGTATAAATTTTTTGAAAGACGACTTTAACGATTCAAAATCTCCATAATAATCTAAATGTTCATAATCTATATTTGTAACTACAGTAGCTAAAGAGGGTAGGTTTACAAATGTACCATCTGATTCATCCGCTTCCACTACCATCCACTCACCTTTTCCGAGCCTAGCATTGCTTCCATATGAGTTTATTATTCCCCCGTTTATAACTGTGGGATCCATATTAGCCTCATCTAAAATAGCTGCTATCATTGACGTAGTAGTAGTCTTTCCATGAGTTCCACCTACTGAAATGGATCTCTTTAAACGCATAAGTTCTGCTAACATTTCCGCCCTGCTTACAACTGGAATTCTTGAAACTCTAGCGTTTTCTAATTCAATATTACCTTCTTTAATCGCAGATGAAATTACTATTACACTTGCTTTCTCAATATTCTTAGCGGAATGGCCTATCGAAACCTCTATACCTAAGCCTCTTAATCTATCGATATTGGAACCTTCAGATAAATCACTACCCCTAACCTGATATCCTAGAGTATGCATAACTTCTGCAATTGCACTCATACCAATACCGCCGATCCCAACAAAATGCAAAACGCCAATATCTTTACTAAATTTTCTCATTTGCTACTTTTTCCAACATAGTTGATAGTATCTGAGCTGAATTTGGAAACGAAAATTTATAAGCAGCCATAGATGTGTTTCTTAATAACTTATTATCAGATATTATTGTTTTAATTTTTTTTGCTAACTTTTTACTACTTGTCTTATTTTCTAGAATAACCCATCCAGCACCTTTTTTTTCAACCGCATAAGCATTTTCATCTTGATGCTTATCTATTGAACTAGGCAAAGGAATATATATAGCTGGTCTACGCGCTAGAGTATTCTCTTCGATAGTAGCAGCTCTAGCTCTACAAATAACCAAATGTGCTTTATACAAATGTTTTTCTATATCTCTTATAAAGACTCTTAATTCTGCATTTATTCCAGCCTCATTATAAATTAACTTAACAGAATCTATATCTTCTTTTCTTGATTGTTGAGTTATATGCAACCTCTTTCTAATAGTAATATCTAGCTTAGAAAAAGCAGCTGGCACTAACTGTGATATAGTTCTCGAACCTAAACTTCCTGCTGTAATTAATATATAAATTTTTTCATTTTTATTAGGTGGAAAATAAGGTTTTCCATATAAATTATTAATGGGGGCTCTAACTGGCATTCCCACATGATATATATTCTTTAAATTAGAATTTATTAGAGAAAAAGCAGATGCTACTAGAACATTCCTATTATAAAAAAACTTATTTGCTTTTCCTATAACTGCATTCGCTTCATGAACAACAATTGGAATCCTCAAAATATAAGCAGCAAAGAGTGCTGGAACCTGAGCATAAGATCCAAAACCTATTGCAACATGAGGCCGCTTAAATATAAGTTTAATAAATGCCTTAATGAAACCGATAGAAAGTAAAATAATTGATAGCATTTTATAAAGAAAATTATGCCCTGCTATTCCTCTTGCAGAAATCTTAATTATTTTTGCTTTTGGTAAAAAATGACTAAAATTTAATGCTCTCTTATCTAGCATAAAGGATACTTTCCAACCTTTCTTAGTTAGTATTTTATAAATAGCTTGTGCAGGAAACAGGTGACCACCAGTTCCGCCGGTCGCAATTAAAATATGCTTGGAATGATTCATAAGTTTACTGACCCTCCGTAGCTTCTTTTAGTAAGAGCTAACACCATACCCATTGAAAGGCCCGTAGCTAACATTGAAGAACCACCGTAGGATATAAATGGAAGTGTCATTCCCGTAGTAGGAATTAAGTTAAGAGTAACTCCAATATTTATTAGTGCTTGAAGACCAAACTGCATGAGTAACCCTGCAGCAGCAACTACAGAAAAAATATCTCTAGATTGTTTGGTTTGGTTTAAGCCCCTTAATACAATTGTTGCTATTAAAATTACTAAAGATAAGCAAGCTATCAAACCATATTCTTCTGCAATTACAGGAAATATAAAATCCGTATGTGCATCAGATATTGTATTTTTTATAATCCCTTCCCCAGGTCCCTTTCCAAGTATTCCTCCTGATTGATATGCTTTTAGCGCTCCATTTACTTGATCACCATTAACCCCAGACATAAAAAAATTATCAATTCTTAAACGTACATGGGAAAAAAAAGAATAACCAGCAGCCCCAATAGAAGCCATAATTATTATAAGTGAAACTATCCATCTAAGTTTTAGTCCAGCAACAAAATATTGAGCAGACCAAACTAAAAAAACAGTCAACATCATTCCAAAATCTGGCTGCATAATTAATAAACCCATTACTAAAGTTATCAATAATAAAGAAAGTGTCTCACCACCTAAAAAAAAAAGTTTTTTGTTTCTACTCATAGTAAATAGCATTGCTGACACAACCACTAAAAAAGGTTTAATAAATTCAGATGGTTGAATGGAAAATCCAGATATAAAAATCCACCTCTTAGCACCTTTTATTTCTTGGCCAAAAAAAATTACAAGCACTAAAAGTGTTAAGGTTAGAACTAACCCCACGGATGATATGCGTTTTACGCCTGTTGAAGAGAACAACGACATTATAATAATCATCAGTAGAGTAGGGCATAAAAAAGAAACATGTTTGAAAACAAAATGAAATCTTTCTATCTCTCTACTTTCAGCCACTGGAGGGCTCGCAGCTAGAACAGTAAGTAAACCCAAAAACAATAGCGTGGCAATAGCAAAAAAATTAACTAGATCTACAGTCTTAATCCATTTACTCAATAAGTTTATTTTATGGTTGTTATTAAGTATAAGCATTTTATCCCGCTTCAGATAATTTATTTACTGCCTTTTGAAATGCTATTCCTCTCTCCTCAAAGTCTTTAAACTGATCGAATGAAGCAGCTGCAGGCGATAACAGTATGGAAGGTGAAGGAGTCTGTTCTAAAGCTTTTATATATGCATCTTTCACTGCATTATTTATTGTATTTGAAACTTTTACTTTTGTTACGCTGGAAAAGGCTTTTGCAAATATATGTTTTGACTCGCCTATCAAAAATACACCAAAAAGTCTTTTAGCATGATCTAAAAGAGGATCTAATTTTTCACCTTTATATTGACCACCGGTAATTAAAATGACTTTATTAAAATTATATAGTGCTGCATCCGTAGCAGCTACATTTGTAGCTTTTGAATCATCATAAAACGAAACACCCTGTATTTCAGCTACTTTCTCCATCCTATGCGGTAAGCCTCTAAAACTAAAAAGTTTAGATATTATTATTTTTGGTTCTAAGCTTGTTAATCTACAGGCTGTATAAGCAATAAGAGAGTTATATAGGTTATGAACACCTAAGATTTGTAATTTATTAGTATAACTTTTATAAATAAATTTATCTTTAAAAAGATTATCAACCAGATCCCCATTTTTATTTATATAAACCCCATTTGAAAAGAATTTTTTTAAAGAGACAGGTATTACTTTAGGACAATTTATTACGCACTCTAATTTTTGTGACTCTCTTCTTGCTAACGGATCATCAAAAGCAAAAATTGCATAATCATTTTTATTTTGATTTTTAAATAAACGCCTTTTTGCAGCTAAATAGTTTTTTAAGTTTCCATGCCTTATTAGATGATCAGGAGAAATATTTAAAAGTACTGAAATAAAAGATTTAAATTTACTTATTAAATCTAATTGATAGGAAGATAGTTCCAAAACAATTGGAAGCTTATCCTTAATATTAAGTTCTAATACAGGCTTACCTATGTTACCTGCAGCAAATCCCCCTAAAGCATGAGAAATCATTGCAGTTACAGTTGATTTACCATTGGTACCAGTTACACCAATTATTTTTGGGAAAAAGTTTTGTTCTTTTAAGGATTCATAAAATATCTCTATATCGCTTGTAATTCTTATTTTTTTAGATTTTGCTTCACATATAGCAGGATGTGGTTTTGGATATTTTAAAGGAATTCCTGGACTTACAAATAGTAGATCTATTGGAGGCCATGAATTTGATGATAAATCTAATATTATAGCTCCTAATAGCTTTGCCTTTAAATGTAGCTTCTTACTATCATCCCATGCATACACTTTTGCTTGAGCTGATAAAAAAGTATTAATAGCTGAAATACCTGTGTTTCCAAGTCCTAAAATTGCTATATTTTTATTCTTATATTTTTTAGAAGCTATTATCATTAACGTATCTTCAAAGTGGAAAGACCAATAAGACCTAGGATTATTGCTATAATCCAAAAACGTATTACTATGGTGGATTCGGACCAACCTTTCTGCTCAAAATGATGGTGCAAGGGGGCCATTCGAAAAATTCTTTTACCAGTCAGCTTAAAAGAAATAACTTGAATTATGACTGAAAGCGCCTCCAAAACAAAAAGTCCACCCACCATAGCTAATACAAATTCATGTCTAGAAATAATACTTATTGCGCCTAAAGCCCCACCTGTAGCCAATGAGCCGGTATCACCCATAAACACACTTGCAGGAGGTGCATTAAACCATAGGAATCCTAAACTTGCCCCTACTAATGCCGCACAAAAAACTGCAAGTTCTCCGCATCCTGGAATATAATTCAGCTGTAAATATTCAGAAAATATTACGTTACCTGTTAAATATGTAATAATAGCAAAGATTGCTGATACTATCATTATTGGAACTATTGCTAGACCATCCAAACCATCTGTTAGGTTTACTGCATTGGATGAGCCAACTACTACTAGCACTGAAAACAGTAACCAAAAGGCTCCCAACTCAAGGACAAACTCTTTAACAAAAGGAAACGTTACTGCTCCGGCTAAACCATCATCAGTCATATATAGAACACTTAACGAAAAAACAAATGCCAAAAATACCTGTAAAAGTATTTTGAATTTTACTGATAAACCTTTGTGACTTCTTCTTTTTACTTTTAATAAATCATCAAAAAAGCCGATTAATCCAAATCCTAAGGTAATACATATTATCATGATAACATACTGATTGGTTAAGTCACTCCACAACAAAGTAGAAATTGATAGAGATAATAGTATTAAACATCCTCCCATAGTAGGTGTACCTCTTTTAGCATCTATATGCCATTTAGGCCCATCTTCTCGTATAGGTTGCCCTTCACCTTGGATTTTCTTTAACCAACTAATAATACTCGGTCCAAAAATAAAACTTATAATCAGAGCTGTCATTATTGCAGCTCCACTCCTAAAGGTGAGATAACGTATTAAATTTAGAATGGAATATTCGTCAGCGTAAGGTATTAGTAATGCATATATCATCCTATATTACTCCCCTGATTAACTAATTCATCAATAATAATTTCCATTCTTGAACTTCTTGAACCCTTTATAAGAATAGTGTCATGAGGTTTTAAATATTTTATTACTTCAATGCTTAAACTTTTCGAATTTTTTGCGTGCAACCCTCTACATTTCGGTTCTAATGCGTTGAATAAATTGATCATGTATTCGCCCGCAGTAAATACTAGATCAATTTTGGTCTTCTGAATTTCCCCAGCTAAATCAGCATGGAAAATAGAAGATTTTGATCCCAATTCACCCATATCCCCGAGTATCAATATTTTTCTTCCTTGAGTTTTTTTTGAATTCAAATTAGCAAAAGCAGCTCTCATAGATGCAGGGTTAGCATTATATGTATCATCTATGACAACTATAGATCCTATGGGTAACTCTAAACTTTTTACCACACCTCTTTTGGGAGGGAGAGAATAGTTTTTTAATTTATTTAAAAATTTTGAGGCATTTACTTTTAGAACTTTTGCTACAGCTATTACTGATAAGCTGTTTAATGCCCAATGTTTACCTTGGCATTTAAGACTCCAATTATAAGTTTTCTTATTACATTTAGCAAAAATATAAGAATAATTATCTGTCTCTTTATAATCTATAAGCCTTATGTCAGAATCTTTATGTTCCCCAAAAGTAATAATATTTTTTATACCACTTGAAATAGCAGCTTTTCGTAAAATGTCGTAAGTTGAAGCATCTCTTGTGATTATTGCTGCACCTTCCTTGCAAACTCCTTGAAAGATTTCGGCTTTTGCATGAGCCACAGCTTCCAATGTTTTCAAATTCTGTATATGAGCTTCTTCTACTGCCGTAACTATAGCTATGTGGGGTTTAGCCATTAAAGTATGTTGTAATATTTCACCTTTATGATTCATTCCCATCTCAATTACAGCTGTTTTAACTCTTGGAGGCATATTAGATAATGTTAATGGAACCCCTACATGATTATTAAAACTCTCCTTACTTGCATGAGAAGCTCCTAACGATAAGAGGGCAAGTTGTAACATATCTTTTGTTCCTGTTTTCCCGACGCTTCCAGTTACTGCGATAACTGTTGCTTGGGTTCTTTTTCTTGCTTCTACTGCTAAATATTTTAACGCACTTGGGACTTTATCTACCTTAATTAAATTATCAAATATTTGATCATCCTTCTTAATATTGGA
>CAYMQD010000050.1:0-2861 GCA_964392475.1 uncultured Alphaproteobacteria bacterium | reverse complement strand
TGCGGTATAAGGTTGGTACATGCGGACGAAGAGGTTCCAGGGCCAAAATTGGCCGCCATGAGTATGACCGGAAAGTTGCAGGTCAAATCCAGCTTCAGCTGCCGCCGAGGCAGACCGGGGCTGATGAGCAAGCAAGACTTTCAGGGCCTTTTCAGGGCTTCCTTTGAGGGCCTTGACTGGGTCGCTACCGCACAATTTAGCACTAGTTTCGGCTGGATCACGGCATGTTGCCGAATTGTCATTTATGCCCGCAATAGTTAGTTGTGCGCCATGGTGATCAATGACTATATGCTCATTCAATAGGGGATTTAGTCCAAGGCTGCGGAATTCCGATATCCATTCTTCAGCACCAGAATAGTATTCGTGATTTCCGGTAACGACATAACTACCGTGTTGGGCCCTCAATTCGCTTAGTGGGGCCGTGTGTTGTTTTAGCACCTCCACCGTATTGTCTACGACATCTCCGGTGATCGCGACTAGATCGGCGTTCAGGCTATTACCCCTGTTCACAATGGCTTGCACGTAGTCCACCTTAATCGTTGAGCCCACGTGAATATCGCTTAGCTGAACGATGGTGAAACCCTTTAAAGGTTTAGGCAATTTGTCGATTTCGATATTGACCAGTCGGACCTTCGCGGTCCGTCGCGCGTTGAAAAAACCGATAGCCGTTACGGCAAAGGTAAGTACGATGACCGCGATTGCGCTTTCAACCTGCCAGACCGCGAGAATTGGCACCAGTAGGATTAGGTCGCGGATGATTGTCAAGATTAACAGGCTTGAAAACCAACCCATTGTCAGTCCACCTACCCAGACCAATCGGTCTACCATTTTTGGATCTTCGACGAATCGGCGAGCCATGGTGCCGTAGGGAACTAAAAGGTTGGTAAAAACCAAAAATAGTCCGGCCGCTACCATGCCTGTCGTTCCAATGGGTAAATCCATTAAAAGTCGCCAGCCAATATAAAGGTTTCCAATGACTAGTATCTGGAATGCCTTGTGCGCAAATCGGCGCGTACGCTTCTTGCTTGCAAGGTCGCCTGTTACCGTCAAGTGGCCTTGCGATGATACGGCCTTAGAGGTCATCGCGAAAAAGAGGTTATAATCATAGGACTTATTAACCTAAAATACTGCACCCAAGGGAGACAATTAAAAAGCTAGCGAATTAGGCTCTTAAGTCAGGGTTACAAATACCTAAGAAGCAGTAGATACAGCCTCTCGCCCACCTAGAACAATCACCAAAGGAAGCTCCATTGCAAGCATATCTAGGACACGCCCAATTGTCCCCCTGCCGGTGATCGCAAGGCCAATTTTTTCTTTCGTTATTCTCGCATCCTTATTTTAACCGACCTTCAAGGGACGATTCTCGGCCGCTGATATACAAATTGCCTCAAAGGTCTGAATGTTCTGAAGTTTTTGTTCATTACTGTTTATGTAGGGAGTATCACCATTGATCGCAGCAGCAAAACATTCGATGTTTAAGCGCACCGAATCAACCCACGCGTACTCGCGAGTCTCTGGTTCCTCACCCGTTTTGCAGACCGTAAGGTAAGTAACTCCGGGCGTATCAGGATGTGTCGAATTCCGGGCTTCGACCCAAGCATCTGTGCCAAATACCTGAAAACGTAGAAATAGCGGAGTCACCAAGATTGCGCTGAGATACGCCGTCACTCCGCTTTTCATCCTGAGTTGAACTCCGATGACATCGCCATCCTCCCAACCTAATACCCGCTTTGTTGTCTGAGCATAGAGCTCATCCACCGGCCCCAGCATATTGATATAGGCATCGGTCAGATGGATGCCCATGGCGGTCATTCCTGCCGCTGGTGCATCCTTCGCCTGAGTTCGCCAATCACCGGCTGGTACACTAGCTAGTTTGTCATGAGAAAAATTGGACTCAGCGTGCATGATCGTCCCCAATTCACCAGCTTGAACCATTCGTTGAATCTCAAGCATCGCAGGCTCGAATCGTCGTTCGTGGCCGATACCGAGTTCCACACTTGCATCTTCACAGGCCTTGATGGCCCGGGACGCACTGGCAGCAGTGAGACACAGTGGTTTCTCGCAAAATACGTGTTTGCCAGCTCCGGCAACACGGATCACCTGCTCTTCGTGCATAGAGTGCGGTGTCGCTAGAATAACAAAATCAATGTCGTCGTCATCTAAGGCATCTTGAAGGTCGTCGCTCAGGATAACATCGTATTTATCGATTAAATCTCGAGCGATATCCACATTAATGTCGATGGCACGTGTTAGGTTTATCTTATCGCTAACCAATAGCGAATTAAGAATATAACGGCCCCACCACCCAAGACCAACCACAGCAGCATTCAACATCGTCCTAGCATTCCCTTCTTTAGTCCAGCCTTCACGACCAATGATGCCGTCGTGAAAGGTAAATTGTAGATTGATGATCAAAAACGTACCGATGCTATGATCAGTAATCAAACACCATAACGGCTCATTATTGAACACCAACTGGGCGGCGGGACCGCCTCTTGTCTGCCAAGAGTTCCAGAACCACCGGCCAACACCAAGGGTGCCGGGAAAAGCCAGAACTGCGCAGAACAGAACCAACCGCGCCGGCCTTCAGGTGGGCGAGCCTACCTCTTGCTAGCTTAAATTTTTTCTATCGTTGTCGTTCTTAAGTTCCCGTCCTTAACTCCTGTTCGGATCCCCTGATCGCTTCATTGACCCGCGGCATGACCTTCGTCGCCATCAATTCCATAGAGCGGCGTGCCAAGGCCTTATCCTGCCAATCATGTCCGGCATATAGAAGCGTGCCGAAGTCTCCAACGGTTTTCCGAAAAGCTAAGATCTCATCCACAACCTTGTTTACAGAGCCGCGAATTACCAATTGGTCG
>CAYMQD010000049.1:0-4428 GCA_964392475.1 uncultured Alphaproteobacteria bacterium | reverse complement strand
AAGGAGATGCACATTTTATAAAAACAGATGTAAGTGATAACGAAAGCGTAAAAAGAGCCATTAAAGAGACAGTAAATCTGTTTGGTCGGCTAGATATACTTCACAATAATGCTGGTGGATCTACACTTCAAGATGGTCCTGTAACTGAGGCGCCCGTTGAAGAGTTTTGGCGTTGTATAAATTTAGATCTATTTGGTACATTCTTGTGTTCCAAACATGCAATACCAGAAATTGCCAACTCTGGTGGTGGTTCAGTTATAAATATGTCCTCAAATGTCGCATTAATGGCTTTACCCGGAAGAGATTGTTATACAGCTGCTAAAGGAGCAATAGCTTCTATGACTCGATCAATGGCGGTTGAATATGCAACGGATAAAATTAGAGTAAATGCAATTGCACCGTCAGTTACTTTATCTGATCGTGTAAAAAAACTTTTAGATGCCAGTGCTGAAATGAAAGCAATCTCTGAAACTCATTTATTGGGACTCGGAAAGCCAATTCATATAGCTGAATTAGCTGTTTATCTTGCTGCTGATGAATCAGCTATAACTACTGGACAAGTTATATCAGTGGATAGTGGTGTTACCATAGTTTGATTTTATTGTTATATTTTAAGTATGGTATATTTGGGATTAATTTTTAAACTGGAGTAAAACTATGTCAGAAGTTAAAAATAAAGATATATCACGTTTTGTTCACAATGAAGAAAAAAATGCAATATGGACAAAAGGATTGAGAGAAATATTTAATTATCGTGATCTGGGAATTAAAGATGGTACTAACGGTGAATATATCGCTCATATAATAAAAGCTAATGGAACAGAGCAAAAAGATGAAGTTAAGGAATGGCATATTCATGAATGCACTTTCCAATTTGTACTTGTACTTAATGGTTGGGCTACTTTTGAATATGAAGGAGAAGGTGTAAAAACAATCCGAAAAGGTGATGCGATCCATCAAAGACCAATGATTGCTCATCGTGAGATTGAATGTTCTCCTGATTTTGAGGTGCTAGAAATAGTAGCTCCAGCAAATTTTGAGACTCGTATTGTGGGTGCTCCAAAGGGCCATTAAGTTCTGCTGTCTAAAAAAACTATAAGTAACCTTCCTGCTAAGGTTAATAAAGATAAAGTTAGTATCTAATTTATCTCTTGTATTGACCTATTGCGTATTTTTTTCCAAACATCCATTTACCTTTTCTCCATGATCCAATCCATACTCTACTGTCAGGAAAAGTGTACATTCCTAGCCCATGGTAGGAGTTTTTATAAAATGTACCAGAGTAACTTGCGCCGTCAGCAAAAACATACTTTCCTTTTCCATCTTTTTTATTATCTTTCCATTCTCCTATGTATTTATCTCCATTATTAAGAATCAAAGTTCCTTGACCAAAAAACTTATTATTTTTAAATCCACCCACGTATTTGTTACCGTTAGGAAAGGTTAAGGTTCCATGGCCTAAAAACTTGCTATCTTTGAATCCTCCAACATATTTATTACCATTATTCCAAGAATATACCCCTTGACCATGTTGTTTATCATTTTTCCATTCTCCTACATATATTGAGCCTTTATGTTCACCGCTGTTCCAGGTATATGTTCCATGCCCATCTTTTTTGTTATATTTCCATTCTCCTATGTAATTATCTTTGTTAGGAAATATTGTAATGCCATGACCATGTATATTTCCTTTTTTCCATTCCCCATTATACTGTAATCTATCTTCCCAGCTAAATATTCCTAAGCAATTAGTCCAGTGGCTTACCTCTGTTTTTTCTTTTCCTTCATGTGGAGAACCTTCACATTCAGGTAAAGCCCATGTTAGATATAAAGGCAGAAAAGTAATTAATGGTATTATAATAGTATATAAGATTTTCATAACAAATAATTATACTTAATATTAAATAAGTTTCTAAGAATAGTTATTGAAACATTTTAGTATAAATAAGACTATTCAAAATATATTTTTATATAAGTAAACTTAAATTATTGTAATTGTACTTTATGTAAATATATGATATAAAAATATCCTCCTATAATAGTCTGAGTTAAAAATGAAAAATAAAATAATATATATAATATTTATATACATATTATTTTTATCAAACATACAGTCCGTTTTTGCAGAAATTAATGGAACTATTAGCGACAGAGTTCCAGAGTCGTTAATTTTAGAATATTTTCCAGACTATAATAAAACTCAATTAAATAAAAACGACAATAGAATAATTGAAATACTTAACGAGAATGATATTTTAGGATTCTTATTTTCCTCATGGGATATGGTTAATTCATTAGGATATGATCGATCCCCCTATGACATTATTATTGGATTAAACAAATCAGGTACTTTGGCTGGAGCAAAATTAACATATCATAATGAACCTCTTTTTGAACACGATATAAATGAACAGTCTTTATTAGACTACGTAGAGCGAACAAAAGGTATTAATATTGCGAATGGAATGACTAGGGTTTCAAAAGAAAAACCTATTCGCCCAGATACTGTTCATCGAGGAACTATATCTTCAAACCTCATGCATGAAGCAATATTCAAATCTTCGAGAAATGCTGCCTTGTCTATCGGATTACATGATGGTCTCAATGCAGATAGACTTAATTACTTAAAAGAATTGCCCCTCAGTTGGGAACAATTGTTTGATAAGGGTTACTTAATATATAAAAAAACATATGTAAAGGACATACTAGGGGAGATTAAAGAACCGATATTAGGTATTTCAAATAATAATGAAATATTTTCAGAAAATGTCATCGCACTAATGTCTCCTAGGGTAATAGGATACAACGTTTTAAACAAACACAGACATGACAAATATATGGCAGGTCTAAAGAGCAAGGACCATGCAATCTTGATAGCAGGGAATGGGTATTCATATAAAGGAGATAATTGGAGATCAAGTAAAAAGTTTGATAGAATTAGAATAGTCCAAAATAACAATATTATTGAATTTTCTGCATCAGATCATACTAGAATATCTAAAATTCAATCCCAAGGAGCTCCAAAATTTAAAGAAGTATCATTGTTTAGGGTGGATTCTAAATACAACTTTAATCCAATTAAGCCTTGGTATTTAGAATTACTATATTTTAATGCACCCAAAGAAACAGGAACAATAATAATACCATATTTTATCAATGAAGAATTAATTATAAAGAAAAGTAAGGATCTTCCTATGTGGTTAAATATTTGGCTAGATTCAAAATTTAGAATTATCGTATTAAGTTTTGCACTTTTAACTTTGTCTCTTATTACCATCTTCCAAAGTAAAATTACCAAATATAGGAATATTTATAGATATATAAGAATAGGCTATTTAAGCTTCACTTTAATTTGGATAGGTTGGTATACAGGAGCACAATTATCTATTTTTAATATTTTATCAATTATACGAATTCCAATAACTGGGTTTGATCTAAGTTATTTTATTATAGATCCATTAATTTTTATCATTTTACTTTTTACTTTAATATCCGCCTTAATATTAGGAAGAGGGCTTTTTTGTGGTTGGTTATGTCCTTTCGGTGCACTTCAAGAGCTAATTGGATGGATGGCAAAAACTATAGGTATAAAAAAACATGAAATTCCTGAAAGATATCATGCAAAACTCTGGACTATTAAATATTTTATATTATTTATAATAATTGGAATTTCTTTTTTATCCATGGAATATGCTTCTAGTATAGCTGAAATAGAACCTTTTAAAACTGCAATTATGACGCGCTTTAATAGGGGGTTCCCCTACATATTCTATGCTATGATTATTTTAGGTATGAGTATGTTCATGGAAAGAGGATTTTGTAGATTTATTTGTCCTCTTGGCGCAAGTATAGCAATTATCGGAAAATTCAGATACACAGATATGCTAAAAAGAAGACATGAATGTGGAAATCCATGTAACTTATGTTCTGTCTCTTGCCCAGTTAAAGCCATACCTTCTAAAGGTAAGGATAAAGGAAAAATAATAATGAGTGAGTGTTTTAGGTGTTTAGATTGTCAACTTGAATATTCAGATGAGAATAGATGTCCTCCTTTGATTAGAGAAAATAAACTAAAATTAAGTAATGCTTAGTATGCAAAATTATATTTCCAGAAGAAAAATACTATCAATAATAGCAAGTTCAATGTGTTTTATACCTATCAAATCTTATTCTTCTAATAAATACTTACACCATTATATATGGAAAAGCAGTGCTTTTGGAAATCCGGTAGAAATAAAGCTTTACTCAACTGAAATAAAAAATCTTACGGAAACATTAACTTTAATATTAGATGAAATTAAAAGATTAGAAAATATATTTTATCTTCAAAATGCAAAAAGTAGTATAAATATTCTTAATTCTGAAAAAATATTATTAAATCCAGATATTGATTTAGTTAATGCTATCTATTTATCAGAGCAATTTCAT
>CAYMQD010000048.1:0-3283 GCA_964392475.1 uncultured Alphaproteobacteria bacterium | reverse complement strand
ATTATTTGTGCCACATGGTCTTTGCCATATACTTTGCTAACATGTTTAATAACTTCATCTCTTCGTAATTGGCAAAAATCAATATCAAAATCAGGCATAGAAACTCTTTCAGGGTTTAAAAAACGTTCAAAAATTAACCCGAATCTTATAGGATCTATATCTGTAATATTCATCGACCAAGCAACAAGAGAACCCGCCCCTGAACCTCTTCCGGGTCCTACCGCAATTCCTTGCTTTTTAGCCCATTTAATAAATTCTCCTACAATTAAAAAGTATCCACCGAATCCCATTTTATTAATTACAGAAATTTCATACTCTAATCGTTTTAAATATAAACCTTTTATTGTCTCAAAATTATTAGACTCATTGGCATTATTTATATTTAAGTCTTTAAGCCTAATAAGAAGGCCTTTTCTCGAATTTTCTGCTAGTAGCTCTTCTTCTTTTTCATCTTTTTTCAAAGTTGGTAATTTCGGAAGTTTAGGTTCTTTTACTTCTAATAAAAATGAGCATCTTTGTGCAATTATTTTAGTGTTTTCAATTGCTTCTGGTAAGTCTACAAATAATTTTTCCATATCTATAGAAGTTTTAAAATAGTGCTCTGGTGTTACTTGCTTTCTTTTTGCTACCCCTACAGTACTACCTTCAGATATGCATAATAAACAGTCATGTGCTTCGTAAAAATCAGGGGTCTCAAAATATATGTCGTTTGTAGCTACCAATGGTAAGTTAGAATTGTTGGCAATCTCAAGAAGCAAAGGCTCAATATTTCTTTCTTCTTCTAAGCCATGACGCAGTAATTCTATATAAAATCTTTCAGGAAATATCTCAGATAGTCCTTTAGTAAATATTTTTGCTTCTTCAGTTTTTCCTTGCAGCAATAATTTTCCTATAGGGCCATCTTTCCCTCCCGAAAGCGCTATTAATCCATCAGAATAATTTGATAAATCATAATGGTTTAATATATAAGATTGATCGTTTGATTTATTTATAAAAGTATTGGTAACCAAATTTGATAAATTTATCCATCCTTGACTGTCTTTTACTAATAGAAGGATTTGGGCTAAATTATTTTTATTTTTTATACCAATATTTTCTTCTACTCTATTTGGCATTGGTAAGTTTAAGTCAACTATACAACCTATGATAGGTTGCACACCTTTCTCTACAGCTTTTAGAGAAAACTCTAACGAACCAAATAAATTATCCTTATCCGTAAGAGCAATAGCTGGCATATCATTTGTCTCTGCCATAGTAATTAGACGGTCTAATTTAATAGCTCCCTCTGCTATAGAGTAACTAGACCGAGCTCTTAGATGAACAAATTTCGCACAAGGCATACTTTTTTCTCTCAAAAAAATATTTATACATTTATTATAAAATAAATTTACTAGTTTTATAGATTAAGAGCGTTTTGCTTAATAATATTGCCACCTTCTATACGATATATGCTATTCATTTTTTTTGCGATTTGTAAATTATGTGTGGCCATAAGTATTGATAATTGGTCTTTTATTGCTAAGTTTAATAATAAATCAATAATTTGTAATGAAGTAGTATGATCTAAATTACCAGTTGGTTCGTCCGCAATTAAAATTTCTGGATTATTTGCTAAAGCCCTCCCAATAGAAACTCTTTGTTGTTCTCCTCCTGATAGTTGAGAAGGTCTGTGATCTTTTCTCTCCAATAGCCCTATATCAGATAATAAATCGAGAGCTCTTTTTTTAGCCCTATTTGAATTAACCCCTGCAATTAATTGGGGTAACATAATATTCTCTAATGCTGAAAACTCTGTCATTAAATGGTGATGCTGATATACAAACCCTATATTCCATAAACGTAAATCAGTTCTTAACCTTTCACTGATAGCTCCTGCAGACTTTCCCCCTACAAAAATACTACCGCTATCTGCTCTCTCTAATAAACCGGCTATGTGAAGCAGTGTTGATTTTCCTGCCCCTGAGGGACCTACCAAAGCAACTGTTTCTGAATTTTGTATAGTTAAATTTACTTGAGAAAGAACAGTTATAGATTTATCTCCTTGTCTATAGGTCCTATTAATATTTTTAATAGACAAAATCTCACTCATAACGCAATACTTCTCCAGGGTCTAGTTTTGAGGCTTTCCAGGCTGGGTATATGGTAGCTAGGAAAGAGAGTATCAATGACATTAACACTATTATAAAAATTTCTACTGGGTTTACTACTGCAGGCAGTCTGCTTAAAAAATATATTTCTGCCGCAAAAAGTTCTGTTCCAGTAAATGATTCTAAAAACTGTCTAATAAATTCAATGTTATAGCTAAAACCTAGACCAAGCATAAGTCCTAAAACAGTACCTAAAATACCAATAGCTGAACCAGTTAGAAAAAAAATAATCATTATACTCCTTCTACTAGCTCCCATAGTTCTCATAATTGCGATACCACCAGACTTATCATTCACTAGCATAACCATACTGGATATTACATTAAATGCTGCTACTAATATAATTAATGTAAGTATGATAAACATAACATTTCTTTCAACTTCTAAAGCATTAAAAAATTTTTTATGCAGCTGTTTCCAAGTAAAAACTTTATAATCTGAGCGAATAATATTTTTTAAGTTATACGCAAGCTGCTCAGCTTTCTCTGCATTTGCTCCAAAAATTTGGATTTGTGTTGCATCCCCTTTAATCCCCAGAAATTTTCTAGCATTATTTCTTGAAACAAAAATCATACCCGAATCGTATTCATACATACCTACCTTAAATATTGCTGATATTTTCCACGCTTGTACTTTTGGAACAGTTCCAAATATCGTGTTAGACCCTTTTGGAGATAAAATAGTAATGTTATCTCCAATATTAACACCTAAGTTTTTTGCTAATCTCTCACCTATAAGAGCACCACTCGTGTTAAAATTGTTTAAAGAACCATCAATAATATTTGAAAATATTAATTCACGTTCTATTAGGTCATAAGTTTCAACCCCTCTAAGTATCACCCCTGTAGAAGCAATAGGACTATTTACCATAACCTGTGCCTCTATTTCTGAAGAAAAGTTGTTTACATTAGGTAAAGATTGTATTTTTTGGGTTATTATAGAGCTATCTAAAAAAAATTTTTGATTTTTTCCTGGTAAAATAACCACATGTCCATTTAAGCCTATTATACGGCTTATCAATTCCTCTCTAAATCCATTCATGACAGACATTACAATTATTAGGGTTGCTACACCTAACATTATTCCTATAAGAGAAAAAGCCGTAATGATGTAGATGAAACATTCTCGACTTTATG
>CAYMQD010000047.1:0-5368 GCA_964392475.1 uncultured Alphaproteobacteria bacterium | reverse complement strand
ATAGCAATGGGTGGTGCAGTTTTTATATTATTTTTGTTACCTTGGTTAGATACTTCTAAGGTAAGATCAGGGACATTTAGACAAATTTTTAAAAAAGTGTATTGGCTGTTTGTTATGGATGTTTTAGTTCTTGGATGGGTTGGTGCTAATCCCCCAGAAGGAATTTATATACTAATAGGTCGTATAGCTACATCTTATTATTTTATTCATTTCATAATTTTGCTCCCTTTAATTGGTTTAATAGAAAGGCCTAGAAAATTGCCAGAAAGTATTTTTAAACCAGTTTTGGAAAAAAAATGAGACTAGATAATTTTAGTAAGAATTTTTTTTGTTGCCTTTTATTATTTGTTATTTTTATTAGTCGGGTTACATTTGCTGAAAATGCTTCTCTAGCCAACAAAAACTCTTTTTCTTTTGATGGGCTACTCGGAACCTTTGACAAAAATGCTTTGCAAAGAGGCTTACAAATATATGTTGAGATATGCTCTTCATGCCACAGTTTAGAGCAAGTTACCTACAGAATTTTATCTGATTTAGGATACGATAAGGATCAAATATCTCAATTTGCTTCGCAATTTGAAGTTTTGGACGGTCCTAATCAAGAAGGTGAAATGTTTAAAAGACCTGCACTTCCAAGTGATAAATTTATTAAACCATTTCCAAATAATGAGGCGGCTAAAATAGCTAATAATGGAGCCTTGCCTCCTGATTTATCACTAATAGTAAAAGCCAGACATGGAGGAGCTAACTATATTAAGGCATTTTTACTTGGATACAAAGAGGCCCCTGAAGGACTAGATGTAGGTTTAAACTACTATAACACTCAAATCCCTGGTAACGTGATAGCGATGCCTCCAGTATTATATGGTGATGATGTTATTTATTTGGATGGAACTCAGGCAAGTATTGAAAATGAAGCAAATGATATTGTAACATTTCTTACTTGGGCTTCTATGCCTGAGATGGAGAAAAGAAAGTCGCTAGGATTAAAAGTAGTATTATTTTTAGTTATTATGACAAGTCTTTTCTATGCTTCATATTATAAAATATGGAGAAAGGTGAAGGAAAAAACTATCTAGATTTATTTATCCTCCATGGTTAAAAATCTACTAAGTATACTATCTAGTTTTTTAATTAATTTAGGGTCCCTTTTTTCTGGCACAGTTATAATTGCATTTTCCAGAGCCTTATATATTGGATCATTCCAATTCCAATTACTATTTGACAAAAGTTTTGCTAGCAATTTTAAAAGAGTTTTTGCCTTATCTGCGTTTTCTGTTAAGACATTTATAATTTGCTCCACTGTAACTGCTTCGTGAGCTGGGTGCCAACAATCATAGTCTGTAACCATAGCAAGACTTGAATATCCAATTTCGGCTTCTCTTGAAAGCTTAGCTTCAGGAAGATTTGTCATTCCAATGACGCTGCAGCCCCAAGAACGATAAAGATGTGATTCTGCAAGAGTAGAAAATTGTGGTCCTTCCATTGCAAGATATGTTCCTCCCTCATGAAGAGTTATATCAGATTGCTTACAGGCTTTACTTATTATCTTATCTAACTGCCTTGAGGTTGGATGAGCAAAGGATACATGAGCAACACAACCCTTTCCAAAGAATGATGTGTCTCTCAAAAATGTTCTATCAATATATTGGTCTACTAACACGAATGAGCCTGGAGGAAATTCTTCTTTTAGGCTTCCTACAGCTGATAATGATAATATGTCTGTTACCCCGGATCGTTTAAGAGCATCAATGTTAGCTTTGAAGTTAATATCACTGGGTGAGAGAAAATGTCCTCTACCGTGTCTTGGTAGGAAGCGGACTTCAAGAGAAGATAAATTTCCGTGTAAGATAGCATCAGAGGGTTTTCCAAAAGGAGATTCAATATTTTTCCACTCTGTGTTTTTAATTTCTTCTAGGTCATATAGACCACTTCCTCCAATAATTCCTAAAATAGGTTTTTTCTCAGCAGTCATTATCATTGCATATCTAAAAGTTCTATTTCAAATATTAATGAGGCATTTCCTGGTATAACATTACATGCACCTCTTCGACCGTATGCTAGATTTGGTGGAATAACTAAGCATCTTTTCCCTCCTATACTCATACCGACAACACCAACATCCCAACCTTTAATAACTTTTCCTGCTCCTAAAACAAAAGCAAAAGGTTCACCTCTATCTAGGCTAGAATCAAACTTTTCTCCTTTTGATAAGCATGGATCTGATGAATCCATAATAGATGTGTCGTATAACCAGCCTGTATAATGAACTATTACCAGTTTTCCTTTTTCGGCTATATCTATTTTGTTTCCATCAACTGTGTCGTTTATATGTAATTTTGACGGATGGTTATCTGCACTTACGCTAAATATATTGATTAGCGAAATGATAATTATTAAAAATCCATATCTTAACATTTTCTTCTCCTCTTAAATTAATGCTACTAAACTAGGATATATATTTTTCAAGAAATGCAATACTTCTATCCCATGCCAATGATGCAGCTTCTTTGTTATATGAAGATCTCATATTACAGTTGAATCCATGGTCAGCATTTTCATAACTGAATATATTAATTTCTTTATCAGAATTTTTACAAAAACTTTCTATTTTACTTATGTTTTCTTTTGGGATACTTTTATCTAAGTTACCAAAGTGAAGCATTACAGGAGATTTAGGTTCAATATCAGTAAATTCTGATACACTACTACCATAAAAACTTACACAAGCATCAAATATATGTGATTTTTGATTAGCTCTCCATGACAAGGACCCCCCAAAACAATAACCTAAAACTGCTACTTTATGTTTGGTTTTAAGATTTGCTGCACATGCAACTATATCCATAACTGGTATATCCCAACCAACCTTTTCTTTTATAGCTAGGCCTTCTTGAATATCTTTTTCACCATATTCAAGTTCAATATTTTTTTTTATTCTATGAAAAATATCAGGTGCATAAACAATATATCCAGCATCTGAATAATTTTGTGCTACTTCTTTTATATGTTGGTTTACACCGAAAATTTCTTGTAATAAAATTAGAGCACCTTTTACAGCTCCTTTTGGTTCAAAAACATATACAGGTATATCAACATCATCTGCAGAACGAATAATAATTTCTTGAGACAAATTTAGCTCCTTTTATAATTTACACGTTAAACTTAAATAGTAATATATCACCATCTTTTACAATATATTCTTTTCCTTCTGTTTTAACTAATCCTAATTCACGGGCTTTTTTTTCTCCACCTGAATTTACATATGAATTATAGTCAATAGAGTCTGCAGCAATAAAACCTTTTTCAAAATCTGTATGTATTTTTCCAGCTGCCTGAGGTGCTTTAGTACCATTAATAATTGTCCAGGCACGAGTTTCTTTTGGGCCAGCTGTAAAGTATGTAATCAAATTTAGCATGTCATACCCTGTTTTAATTATTTTTTCTAGTGCTGGAGTTTCTAGTCCTAAAGCCATAAGGTATTCTTGTTTTTGAATAGGGTCTTCAAAAGCAGAGACTTCAGCTTCTATTGCGGCACTAATAGTTACAACTTTTAACTCTCTACTATCTGTATATTTTTTAACTTGTTGTGAAAATATGTTGCCTTGTCTTACACTGGATTCTTCAACATTTGCAATATAAAATATGGGTTTTGATGTAAGAAGCCCTAATGTATTATATATTTTAAATTCTTGCTTATTTAAATTAATATTTCTTGCTGGTTCTCCTTTTTCCAGCATAGACAAGGTTTTTTCTACTACATTATATGTTTCTATAGAGGTTTTCTCCATACTTTTTGAATCTTTTTTTAACTTTATAAGCTGCTTTTCTAAAGATTCCATATCAGAAAGTATTAATTCTGTTTCTATTACTTCAGCATCAGCTATGGGGTCAATTTTACCCGAAACATGGGTAATATTATCGTCTTCAAAGCATCTAAGAACGTGAGCTATTGCATCTACATTTCTAATATTATGAAGAAATTTATTTCCTAGCCCTTCTCCTTTACTGGCTCCTTTTACTAATCCTGCTATATCAACAAAATCTATTTGTGTATGAAGAATGTTTTTTGAATTAGCTAATTTAGCTATGTTTTCAATTCTATAGTCTGGTACTGGAACCTTTCCTATATTAGGTTCTATTGTACAAAATGGATAATTTTCTGCTAACGCTTTTGCCGCGTTAGTAAGAGCATTAAAAAGTGATGATTTTCCAACATTTGGCAAACCTATTATTCCACATGAAAATCCCAAAAGCTATATTTTCCTTATATTATTATTAAAACTTAAGGTTAATCTTTTATAAGTTGAGAAACCTGGCTTAAAAAAGTTTTGGCATCATTAGTTATAAGATGATTAATATTATCTATAATTAAATCTAGCTTTGATTGAAGCCAGACATCTTCAGTATTATTAAAATTTCCCAAGACATGTTTGCAAACGAGATCTCTATGGCCAGGATGTCCTATACCTATTCTAATACGTTTAAAGTTATTTCCTATGTGGAGAATTAAATCTTTAATGCCGTTATGTCCGCCATGACCTCCTCCTTGTTTAAAACGTATGTTACCAGGTAGTAAATCTATATCATCATGAAAAACTAAAATATTTTCTGAAGGTACTTTAAAAAAATTTAAAACGTTTAGGGCGCTATATCCAGAGTTGTTCATATAGTTTGTTGGTTTCAATAATATTACTTTTTGACTATTGATATATCCTTCATAAACAGTTCCATGCTCAAAACTTCTACTCTTAGAAAAGCTAATGCTTTCAAGCAATTTATCGATAACCATGAAGCCAATATTATGTCTATTGTTTTGGTATTTTTTACCTGGATTTCCTAACCCAATTAATAAAAACATTTTTAATTTAAATAATATAAATTTCTTGATTAATCTTATTAAAAAATAAAATATTATTGTTCAGCTTTTGATGGCTCAGCTTCTTCTTCTTTTTCATCTATGTCTTCCTCTTGTTCTTCTTCTTCTGTAGTTTCTTCTTCTGCAGCAGCAGATACTAGCGCTGAAGGTGCAACTAAACTTGCTACAGTAAAATCCCTATCAGATATTGTTGGTAATACTCCTTCTTCCAATTCTATAGCACTAATGTGAACACTATCTCCTACTTCTAGGCCAGTTAAGTCAAATTCAAATTTTTCCGGAATTTTTTGCACAGGGCATGATACTTCTACAGAGTGTCTAACTACATTAAGAACACCTCCTCTTTTTAGGCCAGGACTCTCTAATTCATTTATAAAAATTACAGGAACCTCTACAGTAACTTTTGTTTTTTCTCCAACTTTTAAAAAGTCTATGTGTTCCACTATCTCAGTCACAGGATTTCTATCTATTGCTTGGGGAAGAACGCTG
>CAYMQD010000046.1:0-9941 GCA_964392475.1 uncultured Alphaproteobacteria bacterium | reverse complement strand
CCAATATCGCATAAAACAATATCATTAATATTGTAATTTTTAGTTTTATTTGATTTTATCCAGTAATCTAACCACCAAAGTCCGATTAACTCCCCAAACATTTGACTGATTTCAGGTGCGGTAGTAAAGTCCCCCATTTTACCTAATGGTTGTTTGGTCATATAATATCCGTGCTTTGGATGATGTAGAGAAAGAGTCATATATTCAGCAACACTTATGGGGCCTGATAGAGAAATATATTTTTTTATTTTATTCATTTATTTTTTTTAATATATATATACCAAGAATTAACATAGGAAAACTCAAGAGCATACCCATAGTTATACCACCGTATAAATATCCTATATGTATATCCGGCTCCCTATGTATTTCAGAAATAAAACGAACTATAGAATATAAAACTAAAAATAGACCAGAGAGTAATCCAGGTTTATATAATTTTCTTTTATTTGCAAAAAAGTTTAATATAAAAAAAAGTAAAGCACCTTCAAGTATTGCTTCATAAATTTGGCTTGGATGTCTCGGTTCTAGTCCTGCGTTAGGAAATATTATGCCCCAAGGTAAATTGGTCACTCGCCCCCAGAGTTCTGCATTTATAAAGTTTGCTATACGGCCAAAAAATATTCCAATAGGAGCGGCGGCGGCAACAGAGTCCATAATTTGAAAAAATGGAAGTGATTTATATTTTGAATATAAATATATTGATATAATAGTTCCTATTAAACCGCCATGAAAAGACATGCCTCCTTTGCGAATACCTGTAATAATTTCTATTTGGTAAAGTGCAAAATATTCAAAATTGTAAAAAAACACATATCCTAACCTTCCCCCGACTATCACACCTACTGCTACCCATATGAGTAAGTTATCTATATCTTTAGGTTCAGCCTTTCCGGGAAGATTTTTTATAATTCTTCCGGCATAATAGCATCCTAAAAGCAAGCCAATTGCGTAAGCTATACCATACCATTTTATAGGTATTGTAAAAATAAAAAATGCAGTAGGATCTATGAGAGGTAAGACCATAAACTATTTATATATTTTCATAGGCGAAAGGTATTTTTGTATATAATCTTTTATACCAGATTCTAGGCTATAAAATTCAGACTTATAGCCACTATAAAGAAGCTTTGTCATATCTGCCTGTGTGAAATATTGATAATTTTTTCTTATTTCTTTTGGTGTATCAATAAAATTTACATTAGGTTTTTTATTCAAAGATGAAAAAATAGCATTTGAAAGATCTAAAAAACTTTTTGCTTTTCCAGTTCCACAGTTAAAAATACCAGAAAGTTTATCTTTATTAATTAACCATAATATAACTTTTATACAATCATTTATATATATAAAGTCTCTCATTTGTTCTCCATCATTGTAGTTTTTATTATGAGATTTAAATAATGTTATAGAACCTTTCTCTTTATATTCTTCAAATGCTTTAAGAATTACAGATCGCATGTCTCCTTTGTGGTATTCATTTGGGCCAAATACATTAAAAAATTTGAGTCCTATCCATTGGGGAGGTGAAAGTTTATTCAATGCCATTACAGCCATTCTGTAATCAGATATATACTTTGTCCAACCATATAGATTAAGTGGCTGTAAGCTATATAAATCTTGTAAATTATCATTATCTCTAAAACCTTTTGTTCCATTTCCGTATGTGGAAGCAGAAGAAGCATATAAGAATTTAATTTTTTTTAGTGTGCAATAGTTCCAGAGGTTTAAAGTACTTAAAACATTTTGTTTCCATATAAGGTTTCCATCTCTCTCAATAGTTGATGAATTGGCCCCCATATGAATAATAAACTCAATGTTTTCATTATTTTTTAAAAATTTTGGAAGATCTTTTATGGTTATAAAATCACTTATTTTAGAAGAAGAAACATTATTCATTTGGATTCCAGAAATTAGGTAATCACATATAACCACCTTTTGACCGCTAGAAGATAAGGCATTAGCTATATTAGAACCTATAAACCCTGTGCCGCCTGTCACTAAATACATGTTTCTAACCTATAACCCATTATAAATTTTAAAAAAATAATTAGCTAGATAAAATGTTTAAGGAAAACATTTAATTAATAAATAATTTAAAAATATATTAAAATTATATAAACTTACTTGAGGAGAAAATCAAATGAAGGATAAAAGGATTTTAAGAGACTTTGCTAAAATAATAAGCATAGCAATCTCTTCAGCAGGTAATGTAAAAAAAGAGGCAGAAGGTAGAATAAAAGAAAGATTAATTGAGGGATTGTCAAAATTAGACCTAATACAAAGAGAAGAATTTTCTATATTTCAAGAGATATTAGTCAAATTAAAATCAGATAATGAAAGCTTAGAGAAAAGAGTTAAAATACTAGAAAAACGCATAGTATCAAATAATAAAGACAATATTAAAATAAAACCAACTAAAAAGCCCGCTAAAAAGTCTCCTGCTCAAAAAAAATAATAAAAACTAAACTATATGTATGTTGTAAACTTACTAGGATATTACCTCATATTGTAGTTTACTATTTTATAAATACAATATACAGTAATATTACAATAAATTTCTTGTATTGTTTTATGATAAATACTTAGATTTGAGGTAATATGAAATGAGGCCTTCTGTTCAAGCTTTAAATATTGAGAATTACCATCCTATAGATATAGTTGAAGACCTTATGATTGATAATCATTGGGAATATGACCGCGTTGCAGATGATACTTTATATTTAGAGATAGGAGGAAAATGGGCAGAATATCAAATTTCTTTTTCTTGGCTTAGTCGTTCTAGAATACTACAATTTTCTTGTGCTTATGATATGCGAGTTCCAAAAAGAAGAATGAGTATGGCTGTAAATTTAATTTCTAATTTGAATCAGAAATTAAATATAGGTCATTTTGAAATTTGGCAGGAAGATCGCTGGCCTATGTTTAGATATGCCCTCCCTGTACCTATAGGAAAAAATATAGATATAACACAATTAGAGGTGATTTGTGCTGCTTCAATAAACGAATGCGAACTATATTATCCTGTGTTTCAGTTTGTACTATGGGGTAATAATAATGCAGAGGAGGCAATATCAAAGGCTATGTTACAAACACAAGGTATAGCATAGATAGTAATAAGGTATAGCAGTGGATAAAGTTTTGATTATAGGCGGAGGAAGGATGGGCACTGCTATTGCTAAAGGTCTTTTGATAAACAAAGTTGTTTCTTCTGAATCTCTAGAAATAGTTGATGTAAATCCCACCGCTGCTTATGAATTAAAAAATAAATATAAGCTTAAGGTCAATGAGTATATTCCTACTGAATGGTTTGGAAAGGCTATCATTCTAGCAGTTAAGCCTAACGTTATAGAAAAGGTGGCACCCAAGTTAATTTTTAATCTTAAAAAAGTAGACCTACTTATCTCTATAGCCGCAGGAAAAAAAATATCTAATTTGTCTTCCTTATTAGCAGGTTATAAAAATATAGTTAGAGTTATGCCAAATATTCCATCAGAGATTGGTATGGGTATGTCTGTAGCTTATACTCAATTTGCTCTACCTAACAACTCAATAAACTTTGTTGAAAAGCTCTTTTCCTCTATTGGGGAAATATTGTGGGTTGATAAGGAGTCGGATATGGATGCAGTAACTGCCATATCTGGAAGCGGCCCTGCTTATGTATTTTTACTTATAGAGGCGTTGATGTCAGCGGGGAAAATTAATGGTCTGAGCAAAGAGTTATCTATGAATCTTGCCCTTATGACGGTTAAAGGAGCTGGTGCTTTAGCACATTATTTAGCTAATAATGAACCTATTAAACAACCTAATGAGTTAAGAGATTCTGTAACTAGTCCAAATGGTACAACTGAAGCGGCATTAAACGTCTTGATGAATAACAATGTATTTTTAAAATTAATAATCAAAGCAGTAACTAATGCCAAGGATCGTTCTATAGAGCTTTCTAAATAGCTCATGACTTGTTGCATATAATATATTTTCTGGGGTATACCTTATATTAAGGTAAAATCATGGAAAAATCTCAGAATATAAAAAACATGTTTATTGATGCAGCTTTTAAATCGGCAGAAAATGGATATTGGGGAACAACTGATCTGGAAAAATTATCCAATGATCTTAAGGTTGATCCATCTGAAGCCTATAAGCTTTTTTCAGGTATAGAATCCATACTTGATGTTTATTCTGATCAAATAAACGAATCTGTTATAAAAATGTTAGACAGAAATGAACTAAGAGAAGTTATGCCTCGTGAAGCACTTCTTGAGGTTCTTATGTGCAGATTGGATTTACTTAAACCAAGAAAAAAGGGGCTGAAAGTAATCTCTGAATACTCATTATATGACCCTTGCGCACTTTTTTATACTTTAAAAAGAGTTAAAAAATCTATGAATATTATGATATCTGAGTCAGAGGTTAATACGAAAGGTGGCTCAGGGCTTATATTAACAAAATCTATATCTTTTTTATGGATATTAACTTTAAAACGTTGGGTGAATAATAAAGAATCTGATTCTCCTGCAATCGCAACATTAGATAAGGGATTAAAGAAAATTGAGGAAATGGGGCTTAAATTTTCTAGAAGCAGTATTTAATTTACAATGGTAGTCTTATTTTAGCTCTAAGGCCACCTAATGGTGAGTCAAAGAGATCGACGTCACCACCATGAGACCTTGCGATTTCTCTAGAAATAGTAAGGCCTAAGCCTGTACCACCAGATTCTGGATTTCTAGATGGATCTAGTCTTAAGAATGGTTTAAATGCCTCTTCTCTCAGCTCTTTTGGAATACCTGGTCCATCATCATCTATAATTATATATACATTCTTTGTATCTTTTATAGTGGATATTTTTATGGTTTTTGCATGTAGAGTTGCATTTGCTATCAAGTTATTTAAAGATCTTTTAAAGGCATTTAGCCTAAGTGAAATGTTGATTTTCAATGTTTCACCATAAACTATTTTAAGACCTTCTTTTTTAAAAGCCTCTCCTATATTGAGTATAATTTCGTGCAGTTTAATTTCTCTAATCTGCTCTTCTTTTTCCTCTCTAGCAAAAGTTAGGTAGTCATCAATCATAATTTGCATTTCTTCTAATTCATGGCTCAAACTTTTTTGTGCCGATTTATCTTTAAGTAATGCTAACTGAAGATGCATTCTGGTTAACGGTGTTTTTAGATCGTGACTAACACCTGTCAACATATCAGTTCTTTGTTTAATTTGACTTCTAATTCTTTCTCTCATCTCAATAAATGATTTTGTCACCATTCTTACTTCAGTAGATCCTCGAGGAATAAGGTCATGAAAAGAGCCATTGCGACCAAAAGCCTCTGCTGCTTCTGCTACCTGTTTAAGAGGTTTTATTTGTCTATGAAGAAAATATACTGCCACAGATAACAACAATAGCGCTGTACCTATCATCCATCCAATAAAGATCATAGTAGTAGAACTATATAGTGTTTTACGTGCAACTGTCGCACTAAGTAAGCCATTAAATACAGAGACATATATTGTAACTTTTCCAGGTTTACTTTTTGTATCAAATAAAAAGTCATAAGGTATCCGTTCTGCCAATGCAAGATCTAAAGTATGGTCTAATACACTACTTAATTTATGTGGTTGTATATCTTTTAATCTTAAATTTGGATCATATTGAAGATCCATTAAGTGATTCCTTTTAGCTCGAGAAAAAATTATTTTTACCTTATCTATATCTGCATTTGTGTCATGAATCTGGTCTATAATAGAAACAATAGATCCGCCAAGCGCAAGTGCTAATCGCCTGCCTACGTCTTCCCAATGTCTTTCGAAAAATATATAAGCTATCACGCCTTGAAGTAGCGCTATAGAAAGACCAATTATTATAAATGCTCGTCCAAATAAAGTTTTTGGTAAGAAGTTTCTTAATTTTATCATTATTCTGACGCTAAGCGATAACCTATACCGCGGACAGTTAATATATTTCTTGTTAGCTTTGTCTCTTTTGAAATTTTTTTTCTTAGTCTACTAACTATTACATCTATAGTCCTAATAGTTACAGACATTTTTGAGGCTAATTTTTCTCTTGAAACAGGTGATTCTGGAAATTCAGATAAGGCAGTAATTATTAAAGTTTCATGTTGGGTTAAATTAATTTTCTTTTGGTTGAATGACAAGGTTTTTGTTGATTTATCAAAGATACATTGTCCAAAAAAAACCAAATGATGATTTGATTCTTCTATCCTATAATTTTTTCTTCTTAAAATAGCACTAATTCTAAGCAGCAATTCCCTAGGTTCAAAAGGTTTAGGAAGGTAATCATCTGCTCCAATTTCTAAGCCAGCTATGCGATTTTCTACCTCACCCATAGCCGTTAGCATTAAAATAGGTATGTTGCTATTTAAGCGTATCGATTTTGCTAAGGACATACCATCTTCTCCAGGCATCATAACATCAAGAATTATAATATCATATGCTATTTCTTTTACCCTTTTGCGTGCTTCTAATGCATTAATGGCAGAATCTACGTAGTATCCGTTTGATGACAAAAATTTTTTTAACAATTCTCTCAAACGCATATCATCGTCAACTATTAATATGTGCTTATCTATTTTCATATTATTTATATTTTACAAAGAAAATAGATTATATATACAACTAAAATATATGTTTTTATCTTTAAATTAGAGAAAACCTTTTTATACTCTTCTAGTTCTTCAGTTTGAAGAGTATTTAATTTTGAAAGGGAATTGTGATGCAAGATTTTAGTAATCATGATGGGATCATTTATTTAGATGGCGAAATGGTTCCATGGAAAGAGGCAAAGTTGCATGTTCTTAGTCATGGACTACATTATGCAAGCAGTGTTTTTGAAGGAGAACGTTCATATGGTGGAAAAGTTTTCAAAGAAATTGAGCATACTGAAAGATTACACCATTCTGCTAGAACCTTAGGGTTTGAGATCCCTTACAACGTCGAAGAGATTTGTTCTATTAGAAAAAAAGTTTTGGAAGCTAATTCGATAACAGATGGATATATAAGGCCTGTAGCGTGGAGAGGTAGCGAAATGATGGGAATCTCTGCACAAAAAAACTATAAACATTTTAGTGTTTCTGCTTGGGAAAGGACTTCATACTTTAGTAAGGAATCAAAACTTAAAGGTATTCGTTTAAAGTTTTCAGATTGGAAAAGACCCTCTCCTGAAACTGCTCCTATCGATACTAAGGCTGCAGGTTTGTATATGATATGTACGCTTTCAAAACATCAAGCTGAATCTGAAGGTTATGAAGATAGTTTAATGTTGGACTACAGAGGTCTGATTGCAGAAGCAACAGGAGCTAATATATTTTTTGTAATTAATGGAGAGTTACATACCCCTATACCAGATTGCTTCTTAGATGGAATTACGAGAAAAACTGTCATTGATATAGCAAAAAAATTGAATATAAAGGTTATACAAAGGCATATGAAACCAGAGGAAATGGCAAATGCTGAAGAATGCTTTGTAACAGGTACGGCAGCCGAAGTAACACCAGTAAGAGAGATAGATAAATATAAATTTAACCCTGGAAAAATATGTAAGCTTATGATTGAAGAATATGCAAAACTAACGCAAGGAATAAGTTAATTCGAAAAACTTGAAGTGACTATATTAGGTCCATTTGCTAGTGGTCTTTTCATCTTCGATTCGTGCATCGACCCATTTCCCTCCTTCTAGTTTCTGTTCAAACTTCCAAAATGGTGCTTTAGTTTTTAACCAATCTATAAGAAAGTTGCATGATTCTAATGCAGCTGCTCTATGAGCTGAAGTAGTTACAACTAGTACAATACGATCACCAACTTTTAATTTACCAATTCTATGTATTATTAACGAAGATTCAAGACTCCAGCGCCTATTAGCTTCCATCTCTATACCAGACAGCATTTTTTCGGTCATTCCCGGGTAGTGTTCCAGGGTAAGAGAAGTAATTGGGTTATCGGAATCTTTTGATCTTACTATACCTATAAATGATCCTATTGCTCCTATATTAGGATTATTTTTGGTTATTGAATCTATTTCTTTGCTTGGATCAAAATCTTCAGTTTGAACCCGTATCATAAATATCCTCCTGTCATAGGAGGAAAAATAGCAATTTCGTCGTTACCCTTTATAGGATGATCTAATCCAACTGTTTCCATGTTTACGGCTATCCTTATAATTGATGTATCTTCAAGAGCTTTTGCATGTTTATCACTTTTTGTTTTAAGCCAACTGATTAATTTAATTACGGTGTCAATTTCTTTTGGAGGATGAACACTCTCTTGGTTAGAACCAATTATTTCTCTAAGCCATGCAAAATATAGAACATTCATTTAGTCAATCCCTAATACAAGTTGAATACTTATTGATATCATTCCTAATTTAAATAGCCTAGGGTTCTATAAAAGTAAATACTACCGGTCCAGACAGTCAATATTGCTGCAATCCAAAGAGCATACACACCTATATTAATAACATTTACTATAAAAATTTTTTCTATATCTTTTCCCAGTAATAATAATGTAAAAGAAATAAATTGTATAAAAGTTTTTAGTTTTGCTAGTAAAGTTACTTTAAGTGTTGGATAATTTTTATTGGACAAACTTTCTCTTAATCCAGAGATAAAAATTTCACGAAATAAAATTATAGCACACGGTAAAATAGGAGCTATGTTTTCTGATATTAATATTAAAATTGCAGAAGCACTTAAAATTTTGTCAGATATAGGGTCTAGTACAGCTCCTAAGTGAGATTCTAATTTTAATTTACGAGCTAAATATCCATCAAGCCAGTCAGTCAGACTTGCAAGTATAAAAATTACACCTAATAGTAAGTACTTATAATCAAAGATGTCCTCTATTAAAAAGTTTAATACTATCAAAGTAATAGCTAATAGAATCCGAGAGTATGTTAGAAGTAATGGAGGTGTTAGAAAAGAACTATACATTTTTATAATCCTAATATTATAAATAGTTAAAGGGCTTTTTTATTTGAATGAATCTTCAGTATTAAAATAGTTATAAATATTTTCTGCTATTTTTTCACTAATTCCTTCCGCTTGTTGAAGTTCTTTTATGCTTGCGGTTTTAATTTTACTTGTTGATCCGAAATGTAATATTAGAGATTTTTTTCTTGAGCTTCCTACACCAGACAAAGAGTCAAGCTCAGAGGTAAGCATCATTTTATTTCTTTTTTTTCTATGGGTTCCTATTGCAAAACGGTGGGCCTCATCTCTAAGTCTTTGCATGTAGTAATGTACTGGATTATTAGAACCTAATAAAATATTATTTTCTTTAATTGTATGATATTTTTCCATACCTGAATTTCTTTTAGGTCCCTTACTAATAGCAAGAACAGAAACATTTGTAATAGTAAGTTTATTTAAAACTTCATTAGTTACATTTAGGTGACCAATTCCGCCATCTATAATAATCAGATCTGGCCAATTTGATGTTTCATTATTTTGCGTTTCGTTAAGCAATCGTCTAAACCTTCTACATATAACTTCTCGCATCATTGAGTAGTCATTTAAATTATCAGACGTTTTTAAATTAAATTTTCTGTATGCGGACTTTTGAAAACCATCTACATCTGCCACTATCATGGAACTAACTGCGTTAGTTCCCATAGTATGAGAGTTGTCATATATTTCGATTCTTCTTGGAATATTAGGAAGTTTAAAATGCTTTGCTAAACTTTTTATTATGAAACTTTGATTTTTATGATTAGCAAGACGTCTTGCAAGTGATATTTCAGCGTTTTTTATCGCAATGAGAACAGCATTTCTTTTTTCTCCTTTTAAGGGAATTTCTATTTTTACTTTTTTTTTACTTTTAAGACTAAGAGCTTCAGATATTAGTTTTTTATCGGGTAAGTCATGTGATAATAATATTACTGGAGGAGGAATTTGGGAATGATAAAATTGAATAATAAAAGCATTTAAAACTTCTTC
>CAYMQD010000045.1:0-2514 GCA_964392475.1 uncultured Alphaproteobacteria bacterium | reverse complement strand
AAAATTTACAGTGTTAAATCGTTTGCGCGTACCACTTTTATTGGAAAAGCAGTTAAGCAGTCCTTCCGCCAAACTTTGGTAATGCAAGGGAATCGATCGATTCGTGTTGATACTTATGGGTTATTTGGTCAGGCTATGGGTGTTTTTATACGAACTTCAGAAAATATGCTATTCCTCGAACCTTCAAAGGGAAAAGTCTATTTGGGAGCAGACGTTAAGCGGTTATTGGAAAAACTGCTTGGAACCCAGATCGATTTTCGAGAGCACTTAAGAATTTTTGTTGGGCATATTCCCCGCTTTGAGTTTCTCAGAGTCGAAAACTCCAGGTTAAATTTACACAACAACCAATATATTCTTCAGGCGAAAGATTTAAAACGCGGTGGAAAAGTTATTCTTAATATAGATTCCACGACATTATTACCTTTAGAGATGACTCGAATCGAAGAGGGGGAAAAGCGGTATTTTGTAAAATGGCAAGACTATGAAACTATTGACTCCATAGATTGGCCGCATTTAGTTACTCTCGAATTTCCCGGTAAAGACGAATTAATAAGGGTAAAATACAAGGACCCAATTTTAAATGCGAAAATTGATCCGGAAACATTCAAATTAATATCTAGCATTCCCCACGAGTAAAAATGAATTTCCCTAAAAAACTGAAATTTAAAACTCCAGCAAAAATAAATTTAGGACTTCATATTCATAAAAAAAGAGATGATGGGTTCCATGAATTGGAGCCCTTGTTTCAAATGGTCGCATGGTTCGATGAAATGGAAATGGAAGGAACTTCTGAAAAAGTCGAGTTGTTTTGCGATACCCCCGGCGTGCCTAATGATGACAATAATCTTGTAATCAGAGCAGTGCGGCTAATCCAAAATCGATTTCCCAAAAAATGCGGTGGAGTAAAAATTAAACTAAAAAAAAATATTCCATTTGGAGCTGGATTGGGGGGAGGAAGTGGGAATGCCGCCGGTACTTTATTGGCCCTAAACTATTTATGGGATCTAAATTTGCCCCGAGATGAATTTATCCAAATGGCTTCCAAACTTGGCTCAGATGTCCCCTTTTTTCTTATGTCCCCATGCGCAAGAGGAAAGGGGAAAGGGGAAATTCTACAGCCGATTGAAAATCCAATTAGTTTTTATACTTTAATGGTTTATCCCGGCTTTCCCATCGCTACCCCCTGGGTTTACGGGAATCTAAAATTGAAGTTGACAAAGGCCGAAAATAATATTAGCATTTTGACCAATTTTTTAATGCGCTCGGAGTTTGCCCAATTGGGGGCAGCCCTTTACAACGACTTAGATCTTGTTGTTTTTATAAGGTATCCGGAGATATTAGAGATTAAAAATGAGCTGCTGCACTTGGGAGCTGGGGGAGCGCTCTTATCAGGGAGTGGTTCTACTGTCTTTGGAATCTTTGAAAATCCTGAAATTGCAAAAAAAGCGTTGGCCAGATTTACTGGGGAAAAATACAGGGTGCGTCTGGCTAAAAGCATCACGCGCTTTTCTGAATTTTTTCCCGAAGAAATGTTATTGGCTTTTTAACGATAGCTTTGTCATTGCAAAAAGCTTTTTTGTCTCGACCCTTTTTAAAACCCCTTGTTGGGGAATCAATTTTTGATGGTGATGTTTTACCTCCTTGGGGCGTCGTCAAGTGGCTAAGACACAGGATTTTGATTCCTGCATTCGGAGGTTCGAGTCCTCCCGCCCCAGCCAGATTTTTTAAGGAACTAGAATGTTTTCCAGTGATAACAAGCGTTTGCTGGTTTTTTCCGGCCGAGCTAATAAGAAGCTAACGGAAGAAATCTGTAATTACATGGACGTTCCGCTAGGGAAAACGGTGATTCGTGATTTCTCGGATAAAGAGATTTATGTACGAATCGAAGAAAATGTTCGTGGTGGAGATGTATTTGTTGTTCAGTCGACATGTTTCCCGGGTAATACCAATTTAATGGAGTTGCTGATTATGATCGATGCTTTGCGCCGATCTTCAGCAAAAAGAATTACAGCTGTTATCCCTTATTACGGTTATGCCCGTCAGGATAGAAAAAACGAGCCTAGGGTGCCCATTACATCCAAATTGGTTGCGGATCTGGTGGTTACGGCGGGGGCAGATCGTGTCCTGACTGTCGATCTGCATGCAGGACAGATTCAGGGATTTTTTAATATTCCTGTGGATCATTTATTTGCCATAAATGTTTTGATAGATTACATCAAGGATCAGAAACTGGAAAACCTGATTGTAATTTCTCCCGATGCGGGTGGGGTGGAAAGAGCTCGAGCGTATGCAAAACGCTTGAACACCTCTTTAGCAATCATTGATAAACGTAGGGATATACCCAATGAAGCGAAGGCGATGAATATCATCGGGGATGTAAGAGAAAAAATAGCAGTTATTGTAGACGACATGATAGATACAGCGGGAACATTGATGGAAGCGACGGATGCCCTATTAGGAGCGGGTGCTAAAGAAGTACATGCTTGCTGTTCTCATCCGGTCTTGTCGGGACCC
>CAYMQD010000044.1:0-4033 GCA_964392475.1 uncultured Alphaproteobacteria bacterium | reverse complement strand
GTTAGAAACAATGTTATTCGTGTGTGAGCTTATGGATCAGGACGGAGATCAATTTTATGTAATGGCATCTAGAGATATAGGCTCCGATATGGATAGAGCATTAGGAATATTTTCTATTATAGATGGGGAAGGCTATTGGGAGGACTTCATTGGAACAAGGTGCACTTATGCCGTCGACCAAGTAAGTGATACTGTTTTTGCAACAGCTAGATGTAAAAAGGAATAAGCACTAAAGCCAAAGCAGCTTAGAGGTTAAAACCCCCAGCAAATTAAGATACATTGCTATAATTGTCTGTTCTCAAAGACTTTATATTAGGGATAACTTTATCAAAAAATCCAACAAAACTAAAAGAAGCTACCGAACCATATCCAGAAGTTAACATATTATTTTTAAATTAAGCAGGAAACAATATGATAAATCTTTATAGTCCTATAATAATTATGTTAATATGAAAAGCATGATAGAAACTTTTTGGATTATTGCATCTTACATAAGTATGTTTCCAGCTGGCGAGGCAACTATTTCACAATATGGAAAAGAAATTCCATTAACATACGAATCCCAACAAGCATGTAACCAGCAAATACTTGACTTAAAATTAGAATTACAAATTGAGGAAAGTTCTAACAAAATTAATTATAAACTAGACTCAGATTTAGAGGGGAACCTTATTCTTATAAAAACAGAAGAACAAAATTCCTCCTCAAACGCTATCTATACTTATACATGTATTGAAATAAACTACCAATCCTTGTCATAAAATTTTTAATCAAAATATCCTTTAGTAGAAAGTTTATTATTATCCCTTTTAGCTACTAAAGAGTCAGCTTTTTTATCAGTAACTATACTTACTTTTAATTCTTTACTGTTAGGAAAAGCATCAAAATATATGAGCTTTATGGATTGAATTTTATCTATATTTTTACAATCCAATATATATTGAGAGCGAAATTCTCCATGACTTCCTTCATGCAGAATATCTACTTTAGAATTTTCTATAGAACAATTAGCATCTGGAGATAACTCTATTAAATTCTCATACTTAGATAAAACGCTTAAAGCATTTTTAACAATTTTTATATCTTCTTTCGTCTCAGCTTCATGTTCAAACCCAACTATATCTGCTCCAGGAAGCTCAAATTCTATCAAAATTTTTGTTTTATCTTGAGCAATGTTCATGTTCCCTATTCCATGTTCATGTGATTCTAGAGATTTTACTTCGTCATCATGGTGTTCATCATGGTGTTCCTCATGATGGTCATCTTCTGCTAAAGCGAGGCTTGCGATAAAAAAACAAAACAAAAATAAATATTTCATAGTATATCCTTTATGTAAATTTAATGACTATCTAAATCTTTTTTAATATCTTCATGATCCCCTGTAATAATATGGTGTCTGCTTTTTATTACATACTTCTCAAGAAAAGGAACAAAAAATAAAGGCACAATACCTCCTATAACTATTCCTACCACCATTGTTCTTATATGTGGATCTACTAGACTTGCTATCAAATCAGCTAAAATATGAGATAATGCTGCACCAAAAATTCCTGCAATATAACCACTGGATATTATTTTTAAAAATCTATTAATGCTCCATCCTGTATAATATCCTAATAACATTATACCGGCATGCGTAAAACCAAATATAAAACCCTTTAAGTTTGCATTTAATCCGTAAAAATAATGTTCTAGAAGGTGTTCCATTTATATTTACTGACAATTAGCACACAATACTGGTATTTCTATAGGTTCATTTTTTATAAATTTTAAACCAAGCTTTTGCGATATTTTTTCTATATTTATACCCATAGTCTTATTACAACTCTCATATATTTCTTCACAATTAGTACAATAGTTTATCATATGCACATGCTTTTCTTCTGGTCTAAAACACATATAAAATTTATTCAGAGATGATATTTTATGAACAAGTCCCATCTTTAACCAAAATTCTATCACCCTATATATAGTAGCAATATTAAAATTATTACCTTTTAAATTTATGTCTTTTTGTAGTTGATAGGCTGTAACAGGCTTATCATATGATGAAATAGTTTCTATTAATATTAGCCTAGAAGGTGTCAAAGTTTTTTTTCGTTCCAGACAAATACTTAAAGATAATTTGCGTAAATTCTCTTGCATAAAACATTCTTAACAAAAATATAAAAAACATACAAGATGATTTTTTTATTGCAATTGCAATATTATTGCAATATAAATTATTTTTATATTTTTTTAAGTGGAGGTTAAATAAGAATTATGTCTAAAAAATTTATAGTAACAGTTATATTTTGCCTAAATATGTTGCTAGTTGCCTTATATAATTTTGCATTTGCCAATAGTGAAGATGATATGGAGGCTCTAAAAGAAGAGATTATCTTCATGAAAAAGACTTATGAAGAAAAAATAAACAACTTAGAAAATAAACTTGCCGATTTAGAAAAAAACATAAAAACACAAGAATCTAACATTTCTTCAGATTCACACGAAGATCATGAAAAACATGGAGGAATAAATACCACTATTGCAGCTGTATTAAATGGAAAATATACCGCTTATTCAGAAAGTTCTCATGAAATCCCTGGTTTTAGTGTAGGAGAAGAAGGAGAAAGAGGAAGAGAAGGGTTAGCAATAGATGAGTCTGAATTGATCATTAACTCCAATTTAGATGACAAATTTGCTAGCAGTTTAACTGCTGCTATTGTTAGAGAAGATGGGGCGGATAAAATTGAATTAGAAGAAGCATATTTAGAAACTCTAAATGCAAAAATCCTACCTGATAATTTTTTTGCAAAAGCGGGAAGAGCGTTCTGGACATTAGGCGCATTAAATGAGCAACATACTCATGCAGATAATTTTGCAGATAGGCCTTTACCATACAGAGTCTTCTTACATAAATCATATAATGATGATGGTGTAGAGTTTTCGTATCTGCTCCCTAGTGATTCTTATAACGAAATTGGATTAGGTATCTTTAGAGGCGATGACTTTCCATTTGGTAGCAATAACAGTCAAGGAAGTGACGCTTGGTCATTATATTATAGAACCGGTGGTGATATAAATTTAAATCAAAGTTGGAATCTTGGAGCATATGTGCTTGCTGGAAAATCAAGAAATGGAAGAACCAGTAATGAGGATACTTTAACTTTTAAAGGAGATAGCGAATTACTTATATTAGATTTGGGCTACACAATTAAAAGAAAAAACAATAAAGAAATAAATATACAGGCTGAGTATTTTACCAGAAACCAAGATGGTTACTTTAATGATAGTAACGTGGAAACTGGAGATGTATATTTTGATGATGATGATGGCGGATGGTATGTTGAAGTATATAGTAAAGCAAGTAACAATATAGGTTATGGATTCCGCTACAGTAAGCTAAATGCTCCAAGTATACCTTCGGGCCTAGTAGGAAGCGCTATGGACTCTAGCGACCATGACCCTGAAGTATATAACATTATGGCTGACTGGAAAATGAGTAACTTATCTCGCTTAAGATTGCAGTATAACTACGAAAATGTCACCAATAGCATAGGAGACAATCAGTTTATGCTTCAATATATTATCAATACAAGCGGTGATCATGGCCATAATCATTAGAAACTTTAAAGGAAATCAAATATTTGCAATACTTTAGAAAGGTTAGGTAAATTAACAAGCTCGTATAGTCATTTATTTAATTTTTAAATTATTACTTTTACTGTATATTTAAGTTGCTTATTATACATGCCATGCAATTTTCTCCCGTAGGTAGTTTAATAAGCATCTTAAATATACTAAATTGAACAATTTAAATTTATCATTATAATGCAAGCTACAAACACATCTAATTCTCTTAAAATAAAAGATATTGAGTTCTATTGGAATGACTCACAATCCTTTAATCTGAGCATTAAAGAATTTGATATTTCTAGTGGAAAAAAATTTTTACTATTAGGAGAAAGTGGTTCAGGTAAATCTACTCTTCTAAGTCTGATTTCTGGTGTTTTAATCCCTAATAAAGGATCTATTAATATCGGAAACACTG
>CAYMQD010000043.1:0-3024 GCA_964392475.1 uncultured Alphaproteobacteria bacterium | reverse complement strand
ATTTCTCAATAATTTCAGAAATGGATTTTAAAACTCGGGGGAAAATTTGCTCAAGCAATTTAAATCCAAACCCGTGCCCCCCTGCCAGCACTTTCTTATTGGTCTTATATGCAACTAGGTAATCCCAATGATTCGGCAATCACAAAACCGCCGAAAAAATAATAATAGCGATAGAATAAAACCAGATATCCATAATTTTTTTGGGCTATATTTTTAAACCTCAATTGCATTTTTTAATGATAGCGTTACCCTATCAATTATTTTTTCATCCATCTTCGGCAATAAGGGTAGGGTAATTGAATATTCTTGATTACCCCATGAGTTTTGGAGATCCCCGGGCTGATACCCGTATCGAGAAAAGGCCGGATGCGCATGCAAAGCATACGTGCCGAGAGTCGTTTCAACACCCTGGTCTCTCATTTTTCGAATAACAGCATTTCGATCACTGCCTTTTTCTAATAAAATGACAAATGATTGGAAGGTACATTGTTCGGGAGGTGCGCTAAGGGGAACTTCAACATTGTCAAATTCAGCCAGCCGCTCCAAATATTTTTCCGCCGTAGACCTCCGGTCAGAAAGAATTTCATCCAAACGTTTCATTTGGGCTATTCCCAGAGCGGCCGATATTTCACTCAACCGGTAATTGTATCCATTGGTTTGAAAGGATATACCTTTCTCCAATGCAATGCCGCCGTGATTTCGCAAAATAGAAATTTTTTGAGCCAAGCTTTCATCATCGGTGGTAATCATTCCTCCTTCACCTGTTGTTATCACTTTGCGAGGATGAAAACTGAAGCATCCAGCCCCTTTCCACGCACCGCTATTACATCCGTCTCGAGTTGCACCAAGAGCACAAGCAGCATCTTCTAAGACAAAAAGATTATTCTGCTCAGCAAACTCCAAAATTGCGGACATTTCAGCCGGCTGACCAAAAGGGGAAACCGGCATAATAGCGCGGGTTTTGGAAGTCAACTTTTTTTGTGCATCCAACACATCTAAATCAAACCGGCCTGGGATGCTGTCAACTAGAACAGGTGTTGCTCCTGTCTGAACAATAACATTTCCACTAGCTGGAAACGTGAAGTCAGACACAAGAACTTCATCGCCTGCCCCAATTTCTAAAGAAGAAAGAACCAAGTGTAATGAGGTTGTACCTGAGGTTGTTGAAAATGCGAATTTTACTCCCAAATACTCTGAAAACATCTTTTCGAACTTTTGAACATAGATGCCTTGTGTGAGCCTGCCTGAGCTTAAGATGGATGAGATATCTTCTACCACCTCCTCCAATTGAATATCCGGGCGAATTAAGGGGATCATATTCTTCAGGGTTGATACCATTCTACAGTTTTAATCAGGCCTTCATCAAGAGGAGTTAAGGAAATTTCACCGAGGAAGGATTTTGCCAATCCTATTTCAGCGCAATGCCTCCGAACATCGGCCGGTCGTTCTGGCAAATTTTTAATATTTCCTGAATAGCCCATAATTTTACACAACGTTTCTATAATTGATTTAATCGCTATTTCTTTTCCACTGCCTAAGTTGAATATTTTACCTCTGGCCTCAGGAAAGCTCGATAAATTCAATAAGTTTTTAACGGTATCTCCTACATAAATAAAGTCTCTTGTCTGCAGACCATCACCCTCAATAAAGGGCTCCTGGCCTGAATGAATTCTTTTAATTGTCTCAGGTATCACTGCTGCCAAGGCACCTTCATTTTGACGTGGTCCGTAATTATTAAAGGGGCGAACAATAGTGATATCCAAATCGAACATATTAACGTAAGAAGTTAAAAGTAAATCTGCCGCAGCTTTCCCAGCAGCGTAAGAAGTCTCAGCCATTAGCGGATGATCCTCGGCCATAGTTTTATTTTGCGCTGTTCCATAGACTTCTGATGTGGAAACGTGAATCAGTTTTCCAAAAATTTTTTTTCTTAGTAATTCCCCAAAATTTTCAGCGATCTCTACATTGATCCGATAAGCCCCCGGAGGATTGAAAAAAGAATATAAAAGGGCTTTTGTTGCTAGATTAAACACAACATCTGGTTTTTCCGCATTGCAAACGGCTTCCATAGAAGTAAAGTCGGCTGCATCTTCACGATAAACCTTTACTTTATCTTTATAGTTTTCTGTTGCCTGAATAAGGTTACTTTCCTTGCCTAAGAAGAAATTATCCACGACCGCAATTCGCTCAGCTCCAACAGCAAGCAGGCTATCTACTAAATGGCTTCCGATGAAGCCCGCACCTCCAGTTACCAAAATCCGCTTTCCCTGCCAAGCTTTCATCTACTTCTCCTTGCGAAACTTATTTTTGTATTATTCTTACGTCTACTATTCTATTTTTTGGTCTTCAGGGGAATTTTAATTAAAGAGTGCATTATAAATACATTAAGCCTCTCTAAAAAGAGGCTTCCTTCGTAAATCGTCATCTTTAATCAATTACAAATCCTTTTGGGATAAAACCAGTAGTTTTTCTGAAGGAGGAGGACCAGCCATATCATGATTTAGAGGATTTCCCTGGGTATCAACGTAATCTACAATTTTAGCTGGTTGTCCTAATGCTAGAGCATGAGGAGGAACATTCCTAGTTACAGTAGCCCCTGCTGCAACCATTGCATACCGGCCAATATTAACCCCACAACGAACGGTTGACGCAGCCCCGATGCTCGCGTGCTCTTCCACAGTAATTGGCAATAGATTCCAATTATCATTACCTGCCCTAGGATATAAATCATTGGTGAAAGTAACATTAGGTCCTATGAATACATAATCTTTAAGAGTAACTCCATGGTAAATTTGAGCTCCATTTTGAATCTTACACCCCTTACCAATAGAAACCCCAAAATCTATATGGACCCCTTGGCCAATAATACAATTTTCACCAATTTGAGCACCTTGGCGGACTTTGGTCCAGTTCCAGATAGATGTTCCTTTTCCAACGAAAGCACCTTTTTCGACAATAGCAGTTGGGTCAATATAAGTTTTTTTTGGGTTCATATTATGCTCGAAAGAATTCAATAATTACCTG
>CAYMQD010000042.1:0-9551 GCA_964392475.1 uncultured Alphaproteobacteria bacterium | reverse complement strand
ACATTCCGCAGATATTGGCATTGCTTTAGATGGTGATGCAGATAGATGCATATTCTCTAATGAAAAAGGAAAAATATTAGATGGGGATCAGATAGTAGCTCTTATAACAAAAAGATGGAAAGATTCTGGAAAATTATCCCGAAATGGAATAGTTGGGACGGTTATGTCAAATCTAGGGCTCGAAACTTTTTTATCTAATATTGGGGTTGAACTAGTTAGAGCACCTGTAGGAGATAGATATGTCCTATCGGCTATGAAAGAGCACGGGTATAATATAGGTGGCGAACAATCTGGTCATATAATACTCGGCAATGATGTGGCTATGGGTGATGGATTACTTGTGGCATTGGAAATTTTGTCTTCTTTAAAAGAATCTAATGAAAAACTATCTGTTATAGGATCTTGCTTTAAACCTGTACCTCAAGTAACAAAAAATATTGATATACCCAAAGGAATGGACGGTAAAGATATATTAAACTACTTAGAACCTGAATTATCAAAAATTGCGCAACAATTAGGCAAATCAGGCAGGTTTATGGTCAGACCTTCTGGAACTGAGCCAAAAATAAGAATAATGGCAGAAAGTAATGATAAAAATATTCTCAAAAATGTTTTATCTAAAGCCTGTGTAGCTATAAATAAAACTATTAAGGAGAAAAGAATATGACTGCCTGTGTTTTAGTAATAGCTGGATCTGATTCAGGAGGAGGAGCAGGGATTCAAGGTGATATTAAAACAATTACTTCTCTCGGGGGATATGCTACTACCGCCATAACAGCACTTACCGCACAAAATACTCAAGGCGTACAAGCTATACGATCAGTGTCTTCTAATCTGATAAAGATGCAAATAGATTCTATAGTAGAAGATTTTCCTATTAATACTATAAAATTAGGTATGCTTCACTCAGAAAAAGTTATTAAGACTGTAGTATCCTCTATAAAAAAAAACTTAAAACATGTTCCCTATATTCTAGACCCCGTAATGATTGCTAAGAGTGGAACCCCCCTATAAAAAAAAAATTGCATAAATTTAATAATATCTGACTTAATTCCAAAGTCGCTTATAGTTACTCCTAATATTCCTGAAGCACAAGAAATAACAAATATAGAAATTAAAGACATTAATGATATGAAGATGGCTGGAAAAAAAATACTTTCATTAGGTGCTAAATCAGTGTTAATTAAGGGTGGACACATGAATTGCAATACCCTCTCGAATGTATTAGTTACAAGTAGTGGAAGCAAAATTTTTAAGAGTAATCGTATAGAAACTCTTCATACTCATGGAACAGGTTGCACTATGGCGAGTGCTATCGCTGTAAGTATAGCACAAGGAATGAGTATAGATTCCTCGATAGAAAGAGCACAAGAATATGTAATTAAAGCTATACAAAATGCCCCGAAACTAGGGGCAGGACATGGACCTTTAGACCATTTAGCAGGAACTGGTAGTATTAATTTTTAAATTTTTAACACACAAATAAAAAAATGAAACCAAATTTTAGACCTTTAAATCCAAACTTTTCTTCCGGTCCCTGCTCTAAAAGACCAGGGTGGAACACAGAAATACTTAAAAACGCTCTTTTAGGAAGATCACATAGAAGTAGTGACTGCGTAGAACGTATTCTTGAAGTAACTTCTTTAATAAGAAAAATATTGAAAATACCAAATGATTACAAAATTGGAATTGTCCCTGCTTCTGATACAGGAGCCGTAGAAGCAGCTATTTGGTCGTTGTTAGGACCAAAAGAGATAGATATTTTAGCTTGGGACAGTTTTGGAAAAGACTGGGTGACAGATGTGATAAGTCAGCTTAAAATTAAAAATAGCCGGGTTCTTACAGCAGATTTTGGTGATCTTCCAAACTTATCATCAGTAGACTTTGATAGAGATGTGATATTTACTTGGAATGGAACAACTACAGGAACTTGTGTTCCTGACGGGAAATGGATTTCCAATAACCGTATAGGTTTGACGATATGTGATGCAACCTCAGCTGTTTTTGCGGTAACCCTTCCATGGGATAAATTGGATGTAACTACTTTTTCTTGGCAAAAAGTATTAGGAGGAGAAGCTCAACATGGTATAATTATCCTAGGTCCAAGAGCTGTTCAAAGATTAGAACAATACACTCCATTATGGCCAATTCCAAAAATATTTAGATTAGCTTCAGAAAAAAAGTTTAATAAATCAATATTTGAAGGAAATACAATAAATACTCCTTCAATGTTATGTGTTGAAGATGCATTAGATTCTTTAAGATGGATAAATACCATAGGAGGCTTATCAGAAACTATAAACCGATCTAAAAATAATCTTGCAGAAATTTCTAAATCAATAAATGAAAACCAAGGTCTAGATTTTCTAGCTAAATTACCTTCTACTCGTTCTAGCACTTCTATATGCCTAACCATAAATGCAGAATGGTTTTTAAATCTTAAACAAGAAAAAAAATTATTAGCACATAAAACAATGATTGAACTTCTTGAAAATAATAATATTGCTTATGATATTAATTCATATAGAGGAGTACCATTAGGTTTTAGAATATGGGGCGGAAGTACAGTAGAAACTTCAGATATCTCTATGCTCATGCCATGGATTTACTGGTCAATGTCAAAAATTTCAGAAAAATATTAGAATAGAAGAATGATATGCCTAAAGTACTAATTTCAGACAATTTAAATACTAAAGCTAAAGAGATACTCGTATCTCATAACATTGATACAGAAGTTAGTGTAGGATTAAACCCTGAAGAACTTAAAAAAACCATAACTGATTGTGATGGATTAATAATTAGATCCTCTACACAAGTTACAGAAGAACTTATTAATGCAGCAAAGAACCTAAAGGTTATAGGCAGAGCTGGCATCGGAGTAGATAACATTAATTTAGAATCTGCTACTGCTAACGGTATAGTTGTAATGAATACCCCTTATGGAAATTCTATTACTACTGCTGAACATACAATTGCTATGATACTATCGTTAGTTCGATCAATTCCACAAGCTAATAGCTCCACTCATGCTGGAATCTGGGAAAAAACAAAATATACAGGAACAGAGCTTTATGGAAAAACCTTAGGTATGATTGGATGCGGAAACATAGGTTCTATAGTTGCAGAATTAGCCATAGGTTTAAAAATGAAAGTTATAGTTTTTGATCCCTATCTAACGGCTAATAGGATAGCTGAACTAGGACTAGAAAAAATATCCCTAGAAGAATTATATAAACGTTCTGATATTATTACACTTCACACACCCCTAAATGATAGCACGAGAGGCATAATAAATATAAATAGTATAAATAAAATGAAAGAAGGAGTAAGAATTATAAACTGTGCAAGAGGAGGGCTCATCATAGAAAATGACTTAAGAGCAGCAATAGAAAGCGGACAAGTGGCAGGAGCTGCAATAGACGTTTTTGAGATAGAACCTGCTAAAAATAATTGCCTGTTTGGGCTACCGCAGGTCATAGCAACTCCACATTTAGGCGCTTCTACAAGTGAAGCTCAGGAAAATGTAGCAGTTCAAGTAGCAGAACAAGTAACAGAATATTTAATAAATGGTTCTGTAACAAATGCTATAAACATTCCTTCAGTGAGCAAAGAAGAAATGCCAAAACTAAAACCCTATATGAATCTGGCAAATAAAATTGGAAAACTAGCTGGCCAGATTTCTAGCACTAGCATTACTAATGCAACTATCACATACTCTGGATATGTAAGTAAAATAAATACCCAACCATTGACTGCGTGTATATTAGAAGGTCTATTATCTCCAAGAATGAGTACAGTAAATATGGTAAACGCTCCTTTAATAGCAAAACAACGAAATATAAATGTTTCTACTACTTACAATGATAGCGCAGGTGATTTTATGACAAAAATAAACTTATCCATTAATACAGAAAATATGAAAAGAACTGTTACAGGGACTTTATTTGCAAATTTACCTCGCATAGTAGAAATAATGGGTATAAAAATAGATGCAGCTCTTGGAAAAAATATGTTATTTGTAACAAATGCCGATCAACCTGGATTTATCGGTGCCCTTGGTTCCTTACTAGGAAAAGAAAATATAAACATTGGTACTTTTAATTTGGGTAGAACAAAGCAAAGTGAAAATGCAATCGCTTTAATCGAAACAGATGAGCCCGTTTCAAAAGAGATAGTTGCCATAATGGAAAGGTTGCCTAATGTTCAGAGTGTTAAGGCGTTAAAGTTTTGATGTTGCTAAGCGCTTAGAAAGAGTTATTATAATGTCACAATTTTCTAAAAATTTACTACCCCAAGGACTAGGAGATCTACTTCCCCCAGAAACTGATCTAGAACAAAGTATTATTAGAAAAATAATCGATTCTTTTGAAACATTTGGATATAATAAGGTAAATCCTCCAATAATTGAATTTGAAAATACTTTAGTAAGAGGTCTAGGAAGATTTGGGGCACATAATATTTTTACTCTCATGGATCCTATATCTCAAAGAATGCTGGGCTTAAGAACTGACATAACACCGCAAATAGCTCGTATTGCTACTAGTAGACTCTCAAGTGAACCACGACCTCTTAGACTTTCATACTCTGGAGAAATTTTTAGAGTATCTACAAATCAACTAAAACCTGAGAGACAATTATTTCAGATAGGTGCTGAATTAATTGGCACACCTAATATTTATGGCGATTTAGAGATACTTTATATGACTGCTAGTACAATTGAAAAACTTGGAATTCCGACAATAACGATAGATATAAATATGCCTTCCTTAGTAAGAAATTTAATGAATGAGCAAAGTCTAGATAATAATCAAAAAAAAATAACTACAGAAGCACTATCAAATTAAAATTTATCGGATCTTAATAATAAACAAAGAATGATCTTCGAACCTTTTGTAGAGCTAACTGGACCTGTCAATGACACCTCTAAAAAACTTAAAAAAATTAAGCTTTCATCTTCATCAAAAGATATTTTGTTGAAAGGAATAGATATTGCACAGCAGTTACAAACTAAATGTCCTTATATTTCTGTGACTATAGATGTCACTGAAAATAGAGGTTTTAATTATTATGCAGGCATAGGCTTCACAGTTTTCGCAATGGACCTTAACAAAGAACTTGGCTTTGGAGGACATTACTTGCTAGAAAATGGGGAACATGCCACTGGCGTATCTTTAATGATAGACTCATTAATGAGAACATCAAAAAAAGCAGCTAAAAGGTAAGTAGTATATATACCCTTTGGTATTGACTTTACTAAAACTACTGATTTAAGAAATAAAGGTTTTAAACTTTTACATGCCCTATCTTTAGAAAAAGACATATTTAAAGAAGCTAAAAGGCTAGAATGTTCACATATTTTACTTAACGAAAAAATAGTTCCCCTATTAGAGGAAAGTAAAAATGACTAATGTTGCTATTATAGGCGCTCAATGGGGAGATGAAGGCAAAGGTAAAATTGTAGACTTGTTATCAAATCTAAGTGATGTAGTAGTTCGCTTTCAAGGCGGGCATAATGCTGGACATACACTTGTAATAAATGGAAATACCTATAAACTAAGCCTTCTTCCATCTGGCTTAGTAAGAAAAAAAAGATCCATTATAGGTAGCGGAGTAGTAGTAGACCCCTGGGCGTTAATAGATGAAATTGCTCGTTTAAGAAAACAAGGGGTAGAAATAAATAAACAGTTATTACTTTTATCAAGTACAGCGCATCTAATTATGCCCTATCACAGGGACTTAGAAATAGCTCGAGAAGGACAGTCAGATAATATTAGTATTGGCTCTACAAAACGTGGTATTGGACCTGCTTATGAGGATAAAGTAGGCCGTAGAGGGATTAGAGTATGCGATTTGTTACATGAAAAATCATTACAGAAACAGCTTAGAATTGCTTTTTTGCATCATGCTCCAATACGCAAATATTTAAACCTACCTGAATTAGATTTTTTGGGTTTATGTAACAAAATAAAAAGACTTTCTCCGAAAATAATACCTTTTATTGGGTCCTCATGGGAAGAACTAAACCAACTATCGCAAAAAGGAAAAAAAATTCTTTTTGAAGGTGCACAAGGCATTATGCTAGATATTGATCATGGAACTTATCCGTATGTTACTTCTTCTAATACAGTGGCAGGACAAGCTTCAATAGGATCAGGTATAGGCCCCTATAATGTTGGATATGTGCTAGGTATTACAAAAGCTTATACCACTAGAGTAGGAGAAGGACCATTTCCCACTGAACAAAAAAATAAAATTGGAGAGAATTTAGCAGATGTAGGCCATGAATATGGAGTTGTGACAGGAAGGAAAAGAAGATGTGGCTGGTTTGATGCCGCTTTGGTCTATCAAGCAACAAGAATCTCTGGAATTAATGGTCTAGCACTAACTAAGCTAGACGTACTGGATAACTTTGAAGAAATTAAAATATGCACTAGTTATAAAATAAAAGGAAAAAATTATAAGATTCTTCCTCCGTCTCCATTTCTCCAAACAGAAGCTATACCAAATTACGAATCCATTAAAGGTTGGAAAAAAACTACTAAAGGTATCCGCAAATGGTCAGAATTGCCTGAAGAAGCTAAAAATTATATAAGGAGAATAGAAGCTTTGGTAGAAATACCTGTAGCACTAATATCTACTAGCCCGGAGCGAGAAGATACGATAGTAATTACTAACCCCTTTAAATAAGAGAACGGTTAAGTAATTATTTTTCCGTCAATTATATTAGTATTTGGATGTGGTAAGGAAGCTGGAACTTCATTTCCTTTAAATTCAGATGAGGATTCTAATACAATTCTTTGCACTTTTTCAAAAGCTCGTACTTCTATCTGTCTAATTCTTTCACGGCTAACACCATATTTTTCTGCTAGTTGGCCTAAAGTCAATTGCTCTTCATAGACTCTTCTTGCATTAAAAATTTCTCTTTCTCTTTCATTAAGCTGAGATATAGCAAAGCCTAGTAAGGCTCTTCTTCTTGATAAGTCCTCATTTTCTACAAATTTTACTTCTTGGTTCTCTGAATTTTCATCATGAAGCCAATCTTGCCATTCACTTTCTCCATCTGCAGAGATCGGTGCATTTAAAGATGAATCAGGCCCAGAAAGCCTACCATTCATGGAAATTACTTCATTCTCTGCTACTTTTAGCCTTTCAGCAATATGCGTTACTGTCTCTTTACTCAAATTGCCATCATTTATTAATTTTAATTCAGCTTTTATTTTTCTCAAATTAAAAAACAACTTCTTTTGTGCAGAAGTAGTACCGATTTTTACCAAAGACCAAGAGTGAAGTATATATTCTTGAATAGAAGCTCTTATCCACCACATCGCATAAGTTGCTAAACGGAATCCCCTTTCAGGGTCAAATCTTTTTACCGCTTGCATTAGGCCTGTATTACCTTCAGCTATCAGATCCGACATAGGCAAATGGTATCCCCTATAACCCATTGCTATCTTTACAACTAGTCTTAAATGTGATGTTACTAATTTGTGCGCAGAATCTATATCATTATGCTCTTTCCAAGATTTTGCTAGCTGATACTCTTCCTCTTCCATAAGTATTGGAAACTTTCTAATTTCTTGCAAATACCTTGTTAAGCTACCCTCTGTAGTAACGGATGGAAGTGTGAGATTAGACAATGTTATTTCTCTCAAAAAAATGTAATAATATTAATATGATACTATTAAAAAAAAATTCAAGGTTTACGATTTAAAGTTTCTACTTTTAATGTATCAATTAAACAACTCATGTCTATAGGCAAGTCACTTTCAAAGACCATTTTAATATTTTTTAAAGGATGTAAAAAGCTAAGTTTATGCGCATGTAGCGCTTGTCTAGAAAAATTATTTACTATTCTATTTGTTAATTTTGAGACGTTACTGGGAACTTGTCTTCCACGTCCATATAAAGAATCTCCAATTAATGGACAACCTATTGATTCCATATGCACTCTAACTTGGTGAGTTCTTCCTGTACCTAATTTACAATGCACTAAAGAAGCAAAATTTTTGAAGCTATTGAGAACCACATAACTAGTGTTCGCTAATTTTCCCGAATCACTAATTGACATACGCTTTCTGTCAGATTTATGTTTACCTATAGGTTTATTTATTACTCCTATTTTCGGTCTTGGAACTCCCCACACAACAGCTGTATAGACTCTAGTGATTGTTCTAGTGTTGAAACCTGATGCAAGCTTTATATGAGCATCGTTACTTTTAGCTATCACCATTAAACCTGAAGTATTTTTGTCCAATCTGTGGACTATACCTGGTCTAATTTTTCCGCCTATGTTAGATAGCTCATCTCCGTAATAGTATACCAAAGCATTTACTAAGGTATTTTTTTTATTTCCTATAGCAGGATGTGTAACTAGGCCTTTTGGTTTATTTATTACCAACAATGATTCATCTTCATACAAAATTTCTAGGTTTATATTGTAAGGATCAAAAGTGTTTATTTCGGGTTTTGGTAAACTTAAAACAATTTCATCTGCTTGGCATACTTTATAGGAGGCATCTTCTTGAATGATCCCGTTAATCTTTAAGCAACCTTTATTTATCAATTTTTTTATATACGAACGGGAAAATTCTTCTATATGCTTACTAACAACCAGATCTATTCTTTTACCTAAATCAAAAGATTGGATATTTATTTTTATCATTTACATTAACCATACATATAGATAATAAAATATACTATGGAAAAAAAATCAAGATATCTAAAAATTATTGTAGCCTTCATGTCCTTAACTTTATTAGTAGGGTTTACAGTCCTTATAATAACTATTAGCAACAGAATAAAAAATGTGGATGTAGATCAAAATATAACAAATATAGATACCATAAGGTTAATGAAACCTGAAGGCATGACTTTTAAGTCTTTAGACTTAATTAACAGTAAAATAGTAGTGAGGTTTTCAGGAGATAATGAAGAAAAAATCATTTGCCTTGACCTGAAAAAAAATATTGTAAGCTGCAAAATAAGTATACAAAAATAATGATAATTAAATCAGGCATAAAAATATCTTTAAAAGTCATAAATTATATTAAACAAGCAACTATAGAATCTTATCCTAGAGAAGCATGTGGGTTACTTTTTGGAAGTTCTGGAATTATATTAAAAACTATCATTAGTCCTAACTTATCAAAACAAATAAATAGATTTGAAATTGATCCCTCCTTAAGATTGAAATCTGAAAGAGAAATGCGCAAAAAAAATATATATCTAATCGGGCACTTTCACTCTCACCCTAACGGACACCCTACTCCATCATCGATAGATACAAATAATATATTTGAACCTGATTTGATTTGGTTGATCATATCAGTAAATTCATATCAGTGTGGAAAATTAACAGCATGGAAAGCAAACAATGATCAAAAAAGTTTTAAAAATATAAAGATTTTCCCTATAACCAACTCTAATTTATTATATCCGGCTACCTAGGTCAGTCGAATATTGTAGAACTTAATCTTTAATTTCCAATTATGCGAACTTTCAACTTTGCAAAACCACTCATTCTACATCATTTGTATCTGCATCATTGCCAC
>CAYMQD010000041.1:0-2759 GCA_964392475.1 uncultured Alphaproteobacteria bacterium | reverse complement strand
GGGCTATAATTAAATTAGGGCTCTCAGTTCTACCTATATTAAGAGCTTCACTTAAACTACTAGGCAATTGAGGTAGTTCTTCTGGAAATCTGATAGCTCCATTTGGTTCGGAACCTACAGCTTCAATATAAGATGCAATTGCAATATCAAGATCACCTCTAGATGACATCGTGCTAGCCTTAGCATCTGCCAACCTAGCTTCTGCTTGTGCTACATCAGTCCTAGTAACTTCACCTACTTCAAACCTATCTTTTGATGCTTGTAGATGTCTTGATATAATTTTTTCATTTTTAATAGCTAAATTTAAAATTGAATAATTCAAAATTACATTTAAATATGATTCTGCAGCACTTAAAAGCACAGAATGTTCAACATTGGATATTTCGGCATATGAAGCTAGAGCCATAGATTCAGCACTTTTAATTCGAGCGTCAACCTTCCCACCATCATATAATTGTTGCGATAAGCTTAGCTTCAGTGAAAGAGGCGTATTATTGGCAGTTTTATCAGTAACAGATGTTTCTGTTGTAATTATATCTTTTCCTATATCTGCTTCCACAGAAATTTTAGGTTTCCAACCAGATAGTGCTATAGATACATCTTCATCTTCAGCACGAGAATTTGCTCTAGCAGCTAATAATTTTGAATTTGTTCTATAGGCCTCAGCCATAGCTGCCTCAATTGTTTGAGAATAAGCGTTATTCATGATATTTAAAGAAAACAAAAAAAAGGCAATAATAAATATATTTTTAAAATTCATTTCACATTCCGATTTATTTAATTAAGTATATTATTAAGTTATAGATAGAAATTTTAAAAATCATAAATCAAATTTATATGGCCTTTTAAAATCATTTAGTAAAGAGACATCCGCATCAAACAGTCTAACCTCTCCAATAGAACCAGCAACCTTCGTATACTTGATAGCTTGCCCCGCAATACCAGATATATCTCTAACAATAACTGTTACTAAACATCCTCCTTCACCTAATTGCTCAAATAGTAGTTCGGGAAGTTCTTGCACTGCACCTGATATTATAATTGCATCATATGGGGCATGCTCTAAACAACCTTTATTTAGATCATTTTCTAATAACACCACGTTATCAGCTCCTAAATTTGATAACTTCTCTCTAGCATGATTAATCATAAACTTACTTTTCTCTATAGCCACAACTGTAGAAGCTAATTTTGATAGAATAGCAGAAACATATCCAAATCCTGCTCCAACGTCTAGCACTAGATTATTCTCCTTTATATCTGCTGCTTGAATTAAACGAGCTAAAAAAGAGGGTCTGGCAAGGTATCTATCGTCATGTAATTGAATTTCTGCATCAACATATGCAGAATTTTTATAAATCTCCGGTACAAATATTTCTCTAGGGGTTCCCTTAAATGCTTCAATTACTTCAGAGTTAACAATACGTTCTGGTAAAATTTGTCCCAGCACCATATTCTCTCGCATTAACTTATAATCTACCATAATTCATCCATAAATTAAAAAATAACTCAAATATATAATTCTATAGTCAGATCTATAAAATGCACTATTTAAATTAATAACCTAAACGTATTATATAAAGTGTATTTAGTTAACTAGAGACCTTAAATGATAGTATATAACTTCAAAAGCAATATTTGAAAAGAATACTGCCAGAAAAAGAAAAATAAGTGCTACAAATGCCAAAAGAGTAATTTTACCTATTTTCTTTGGTTCCTTTATAATTACTCTACCATTACCATCATTTCGTGGGACTAAAGGACATACGTGTGGAAGTTTATTTTCTAAATCATTCACTGTCTTAAAGGCTTTAGATGACTCTTGAGATAAGCTTTCTAAAGATTTATTAAGTTTCTTTATATTTTGATGAAAAGAAGTTAATACCTTAGTAGTATCGTAAGCATAACCGTAAAAAGATGACTCTAGCTTTTCTAACCTTTCATTAATAGATTGTATATCTTGAAAAAAGTTTGTGCTAGATTTATCCGTTTCTTCTTCTAATTTTTGATTTTCAGTAGAATCTTTACTGTTTACATTTTCTGTATCATCATCATTAAAGATAGATTGTCTTAAATCACTAATTTTTTTCTTTAACGAGTTATCAGTCACAAAGCTTTGTCCACTTAAAAAACTACTAAATTTAATAGAAATTAATAATCAGTCTATTTGATAAAACAAATAAATAAAAATATATTATAAAATTTCAACTTTCTTGTTGCTAAAAGCATGCCAGTTTAATAACTAAATACAAATATATAAACATTTTAAATTTTTACTATTATAAATAAATGAAACACTTTCTAAAAATTTAGTTAAAACAACTTATGATAAAAATAAAAAAAAAACTATATTTTCTTTGGCCCGATGGCAGAGTGGTTATGCAGAGGATTGCAAATCCTTGTACGTCGGTTCGATTCCGGCTCGGGCCTCCATATATAACTTTTCCTATACTTATTATCAATTCTCTAATAATTATTTGAGGTAATTAATGAATATACAACCTTGCATAATAGGAGTAGCTGATGCCCCCTTACAAAATAAGGGAAGAGCTTTACCAAATACAAATGTTCTTAGCATGCAAAGAGATTGTGCAACATCAGCCTTATCTAAATCTGGTCTGAAAATAGATGATATAGACGGCATTGCGACCGCCGGAATGTGGGGAGTACCTGGACCCGGTTTAATGCCGGCAAATTTGTTAATAGAATATTTAGGTATAAAGAATCCTAAATGGATAGATAGTACTAATACAGGTGGG
>CAYMQD010000040.1:0-4937 GCA_964392475.1 uncultured Alphaproteobacteria bacterium | reverse complement strand
TTGTGTTGATGCATTATGTAATACAACTGCGCTATCAACTTTATCTATAAAATAATTTGCGGCTTTGGTATCTTCAGTTATTATTGCATCTGTATGTTTAGATCCGTATCTTTCTATATGTTTTACAGCTTCTTCGCCGCTTTCTACCATCTTAATAGAAACTATCGCATCTAAGTATTCTTTACTCCAATCCTCTTCTGATGCCTTTTTAATTCTATTATCTATTACTTGAGTGGCTTTATCTCCTTTTATTTCACATTTTAAATTTATTAGAGAATCTATTATTTTTTCCATAATTACCTTTGATTCTTTATGATAAAGTATAGTTTCTGTAGCTCCACAAATACCTGTCCGTCTCATTTTAGCATTTATTGAAATATCTTTAGCCATTTTTGGGTCTGCACTTCTATCTATATAAGTGTGGCATAACCCATCTAAGTGGGAAATAGTAGCAATATTACTTTCTTTTTGAACCAGTTCAACCAGTGATTTTCCGCCCCTTGGAACTATTAGATCAATAAATTTGTTCATTTTTAACATTTCTTTTACTGCTTTTCTATCGGTAGTAGCAATTAATTGGACAGATTCCTTAGGTACATGAGCGGTAGATAGTCCTTTATGAATTAATTCTATTATTGACATTGATGAGTAGATACTTTCAGAACCACATCGCAGAATACAGCTGTTACCTGATTTTAAGCAAAGCATACCTGCATCTACGGTTACATTAGGACGAGATTCATATATTATTCCAATAACACCTAAAGGAACTCTTATTTGAGCTATATCTAGACCGCTGGGTTGAGTGTTGCGACTTATTTCAGTGCCTATTGGGTCTGGAAGTTGTATTATTCTTTCGATGCTTTCTATCATTGAATCAACTCTATTATTGTTTAAATAGAGTCGATCTAGCATAGAATTTGGTAAGACTTTTTGTTTTGCGTTATTCATGTCCTTTATATTAGCATCTAGTATTATTTTTCTATATTTATCAATAGATTCTGATACTTTTTGGAGTGCTGTGTTTTTAGATTCTTCAGAACATGAAGATAATGCAATTAGAGCATTCTGGGCTGATTTACCCATATTTTCTAACATATTTTGGATATCTTTATTAATAAAAATATTTTTTTCCTCATTTCCGTTCATTTAATTACCATGTCATCTCTATGTATTAATACATTTCGTCCACTATAACCTAATAAATTTTCTATTTCTTCACTTTTGTGTCCTTTAATTAGTGCTGCGTCATCTGATGAATATGCAATCATACCTCTTCCTAAAACTACATCTTTGTTATTAACGATTTCTACCACATCTCCCCTTTCAAAACTCCCAAATATATTTAAAACTCCGGCAGGCAACAAGCTTGACCCACTAAGAAGTGCCAAGTAGGCTCCTTCATCAATTAATAATTTTCCGTTTACTTCTATTTGGCTAGCAATCCAACTTTTTCTCGCGCTATTGGGAGAATATGAAGATACAAACCAAGTTGCAGGTTTACCATTTGATAGTTTAGTTAATGGAAAATCTATTTTTCCAGAGGTTATAGCCATGTGACAACCTGTAGCTAGCGCAATTTTTGCTGCCTGCAATTTTGTTATCATTCCTCCTGAACTATTTTTTGATATTTTACCACCTGCCATTGATTCTATTTCAGGAGTAATATCCGTGATCTTCTTTATTAATTTTCCTTTTTTGCTCAACATGGGGTTAATGTTATACAGACCGGGGACATCAGATAGTAAGACTAAAACTTCAGCGCTAGAAATTTGTGCTACCCTAGCAGCTAAACGATCATTGTCACCATACCTTAATTCGGCAGTAGCTACAGTATCATTCTCATTAATAATTGCTACCGATTTGAGCTTCATTAGAGTTTCTAATGTATTACGAGCATTTAAAGCATTCCGTCTAATTTCGGCATCTGAGTGGCTGAGTAATACCTGAGCACCAACTATATTATTTCTCGCTAATGCTGTTCTCCATGCATGTGCGAGAATAACTTGTCCATTTGCGGCTGCAGCTTGCTTTTCTTGAAGAGTAAGATTTTTATTTTTTAAGCCTAAAGAGTTTCTTCCAAGAGCAACTGCGCCTGAGGTAACTAACATAACTTCCTTGTTATCATTTATTAGTATTGATATTTCCTTTGATAAAGATTCGATTTTATCTATTAAAATAGTTCTGTTTGTATTGTTGACTACTAGGGCTGAGCCTATTTTAACTACTATGCGTTTTGCCTTTTTTAGGTAATTACAATTCATGGAGCCCATTTTAAAGTTTTCCTAAGATTCTTATTTTTATTTTGATCTATAAATTTTAATAGCTTTTTTATAACTTGTTTAATCCCTGTTCCTTTAAAAGAGGATATTGAGGTAACATTTTTATTTAAATTATTTTTTAATAAATTAATTTTCTTTTGTAATTCTATTTTAGTTACTAAGTCTGATTTAGATAGGACGATAATTTCTTGCTTTTCCGAGACCTTTTTTCCATATTTAGTAAGTTCATTTCTTATTATATTATAATTTTTTGTAATATCCTCAGATGTTATGTCTATAAGGTGCAGTAAAACTTCGCACCTTTCTATATGTCCCAAAAAGCGTTGTCCTAAACCATTACCTTTATGTGCTCCTTCTATTAATCCAGGAATATCAGCAATTACTATTTGCTCTTTTGTATCTAGCTCTAGTGTTCCTAAATTTGGAGTTAGTGTAGTAAATGGATAGTCTGCAATTTTGGGTGTAGCTTTAGTAGTTGATGATAGAAAAAAAGATTTTCCTGCGTTAGGAAGTCCTATAAGCCAAATATTTGCTAGTAATTTTAATTGTAGCCAAATCCACATTTCATCTCCTGTCTGACCTAAATTAGCTTTTCTAGGGGCTGAGTTAGTCGAAGATTTAAAATGTAAGTTTCCGAATCCTCCATTTCCTCCTTTCAGAAGTATTTCTGTATCTCCAGGTTTAATCATATCACAAAGTATATATTTTTTATCTTCTGATAATACAACAGTTCCTATAGGTACTTCTATGTATAAGGGTTCAGCTGAAAAACCAGTTTTGTTACTTCCAGAACCATCTTTTCCATTTTTAGCTTTAAAATGTTGTTTATATCTAAAGTTTATTAGTGTGTTTTGACCTTTAGTGCATCTTAATATAACACTACCACCTTTACCTCCATCGCCTCCATCAGGGCCACCATACTCTATGTATTTTTCTCTTCTAAAACTCACACAACCATTACCTCCATTTCCAGAACGGAGATAAATTTTTGCTTGGTCAAGAAACTGCATTTTATCTAGCCCTATAAAAATTACTTAAAGAGCAAAAGAGATTTAAAGGTTTACGATAATTTTATTTGTCAAATTCATAGTTATTTTAACATAGCATTGTATTAATTTAACTATAAAACATAGCTTTTTAATATTAATTTACTGGTTCTATGGCTACTAGCTTTCGCCTTCCTTTTCCTAGTAAAAACTTAACCTTTCCTTCTGATAGTGCAAATAGGGTATGATCTTTTCCTATCCCTACATTATTTCCAGGGTGAAAACGGGTTCCTCTTAGTCTTACAATAATATTACCCGGAAATACTATTTCCCCTCCATATCTTTTTACACCCAAACGCCTTCCTTCGGAATCCCGTCCGTTTCTTGAACTTCCTCCTGCTTTTTTATGGGCCATATTCTTTCACCAATTTCTTATTTAGTTAAGCACTGTATTCTATATTAAAAAAAAACATTTTGAATATTTATTATTTTATTTACAATCTTTTTTTATTTTTTGTTTTTTTTAATAACTTTTTTATTATCAGCATCTTCTTTTACTTTATTTGTTTTATTATTTTTCTTAGTAGCTTTTTTAGTTTTTAGACTTTCAGAGCTTTTATTTTCTAATGATTGAACACTATCTTTCTTATTTTGTTGAGATGGTTTTTCATTTGATTTTCTATTTTTTTCAGTAATGCTAGATTGTTCATTTATTTCTTCAATTTTTAGAAGTGTGATATGCTGTTTATGTCCATTAAGTCTTCTTGAATTATGCCGCCTTCTTTTCTTAAAAATTAATATTTTTTCACCCCGAGTGTGTTTTATAACCTTAGCGGTAACTTCTGCTCCTTTTATGAAGGGAGTTCCTACTTTTGAATTTTTAGTTTCTGAAATCATTAACACTTCAGGAAAACTAATTTTTTCACCCACTTCATTATTAAGAAGTTCTACAGGTAATATATCTCCTACCTCTACTTTATATTGCTTTCCGCCTGTTTTAAATACTGCAAACATAATTTATTCTCTATATTTCTTGGTCTAATTTATATTATAATCTAAACAATACTTCTAAGAAATTATTAAATGTATTACGGAAATATAGTGGAGTAATTTTCTCTGTCAATATCTACTTTACTGTAAGATGAAAAATTTCAATTTCAATTAATTACATAAATTGGTTAATACGCTTAAATATTTATAATTTGGTTGATGGTGAGGTGCCAGAGTGGTCGATTGGGACGGTCTCGAAAACCGTTGTGCGGTAACGTACCGTGGGTTCGAATCCCACCCTCACCGCCATAAAAAAGTTTACAACAATTTTTATAATAAATAGCAGTTTTTATTAACCTACTGTGTTTCTTTAAGTCTATAAATCCAGTATTTAGGTATTGTATCTGACATTGTTTTCTCATAACAGTTTTAACTAAACTTAACTAAACTTAACTAAACTTAACTAAACTTAACTAAACTTTTAATGCTTTTACTTTGGGGTATATGCATGATAAACGTTGCAATTATAGGAAGTTCTGGTGCTATAGGAAGAGCATTTATTTTACAAATTCTAGAATCGTATGGTGATACTACCATTCACGCCTTTTCTAGGTTATTAACTCAATATCGGCACAAAAATGTAGTGAACAGAGTTATAGACTGTGATGACGAGGAGTCA
>CAYMQD010000039.1:0-10880 GCA_964392475.1 uncultured Alphaproteobacteria bacterium | reverse complement strand
ATGCAGTATTAACGCATGGTTTTGTATTAGCAAGCGATGGTCATAAAATGTCTAAAAGTGTTGGAAATGTAGTTTTGCCACAAGATATTATTAGTAAATCTGGGGCGGACATATTAAGGCTTTGGGTAGCGATGAGTGATTATTCTGAAGATGTTCGTATAGGGGAAGATATTATTTCTGGGCTAACAGATTCTTATCGCAGATTAAGAAATACTATTAGGTTTTTGCTAGGTAATTTAAATGATTTTGATGAAACGGAACTGATCTCATATTCTAAAATGCCTGAATTAGAAAAATGGATACTTCATAATGTTTATGTGTTAGAGCAATTACGTCTAAGAACATTTGCTGAGTATTCATTTCAATTATTTTATAAATCGCTCCATGACTTTTGTTCTTCAGATCTTTCTGCGTTTTATTTTGATGTGAGGAAAGACAGTCTTTATTGTGATAAAAAAGAGAGTGATGCTAGGCGCGCTACAAGAACGGTTTTATTTTATCTTTATAATTGCATTACTTCATGGCTTGCACCGGTATTGTGCTATACTTCTGAAGAAGCATGGTTAGCAAGAAACCCAGAAGAAGAGAGTATTCACCTTAAATTGTTTCCAAAAATATCTGACGAGTGGAAAAATGAAGAGTTGGCATATATTTGGGAAGTTTATAGAAAATTAAGAAAATGTGTAAATACTGCTCTGGAAATTGAAAGAAAAAATAAGGTGATTAGATCTAGCCTAGAGGCTAAAGTTCAGATTTATACTGGTAATGCTAAAATACGGCAATTATTATATAAAACGGATTTATCTGAGTTATTTATTGTATCTCAGTACGAAGTTGTAGATGATATTAGTAGACTTGTTTCAGAAGGAACGGCTTATAAAGAAGAACAACTTTTTGAAGATTTACAAATAGTGACAAGTTTAGCGGTAGGTAATAAATGTTCAAGATGCTGGAAAATTTTACAAGAGGTAGGAAATTGGGACCAATATCCTGATTTGTGTGGAAGATGCTACAAAATAATAAAGTAAAGACGAAAGCAGGTATTATTATATCCATATTACTATTGGTAGCATGCTTGGATCATGCGACAAAACTGACAGCATTATATCATTTGAGTTTAGAAAATATAAGTATTGAAGTTTCCTCCTTTTTAAATTTTGTTTTAGTATTTAATCCTGGTATTAGCTTTGGGTTTTTGGGTGATGGAGGAGAAACGCAGAGAATACTGTTGACATTATTTGCAACTATCGTTGGATGTTCCTTAACATTTTGGGCGTTTTTATCTAAGAAAACGACTATCAAAATTTCATTATCTATGATAGCTGGAGGGGCTTTAGGTAATGCAATCGATAGAATACTTTATGGTGCAGTGGTAGACTTTATAGATTTTCATTATAAGAGTTATCACTGGCCAGCATTTAATATAGCTGATGCCGCTATTACTGTAGGAGTGGCTATTGTAATTATAGATGAATTACTATCCCGTTCGTAAAAAGAAGAGAGAAATTAACATGCTTAGAATCAGAATAACATCATATTTGTTATTATTTACTATATTCTTTTTAGGGGGGTGTGGGGAAGAAACTAGAAAAACTCTAGGTTTAGGTAAAAGACAGCCAGATGAGTTTCAGGTTCTTCGTAAAGCACCTTTAGTGGTTCCTCCAAATTTTACTTTACGACCACCTGATCCAGGAGCTAATACTAATGAAGGGAATTTAGCTAAGGATCAAGCGCGTGAAGTTCTTTTTGGGCCTACAAAAGACCTTACAACTATTGCAGGGTCGGCAGGAGAATATGCGTTACTTAAAGGTATAGGAGTACAAGGATCGGATCCTAATATAAGAAAGAAGCTTTCAAACGATAGGCAACTTGCTAAGGAAGAAAAGGGTTTTGTTGATAACTTAATGTTTTGGAAAGACAAGAATTCTAAAGAGTTAGAATCAGTTGATCCAGTTATAGATTCTAGAGCAGAGGCGGAAAGGTTTAGAAAAAATAAAGCTGATGGTAATGCCCATGATAGTGAAAATATCGCAACCATTAAAGTAAGGAATAGGCCTATTGATAAACTGTTTTAGATGCATATCTCTTTTGACAGGATATATTTATATAAAAAATAAATATGTTTTGTTATATAAAGATTCATACTTTGCCTTCTAAATTCTATGATTGAACAAGAAATAAATGGCTGGACCTACAAAGAATTAAGCAGTTTAGGCTTGGTAAAAGAATCATACACAGATTATTTAAAAAAAGCAGAATCTATAAGATTGAAACTAATACAAGATAGAGGTAAGAAGGAGAGCTATTTTTTAAACTCTTTTGACGATAACAGCGATGCACATTTAGCTTTAGAGTGCTCGGCTTATTTTAAAAAATTTAAAAAAATATTAATTATAGGTACGGGTGGCTCTAGCTTAGGAGGCAAAGCGCTTTCATCTTTAATAAGTAAAGATAGATTATTTTTTATAGATAATTGTGATCCAGTAACAGTAGAAAAATTATTAAAAAATTTAGATTTCAGTTCAACAGGATTACTGGTAATTAGTAAATCAGGAGAAACCTTAGAACCCTTAGCGCTTACGTATATACTTTTACCCCACTTTTTATCTTGCGGATATATTAGTGAAAAGGTTTTAATAATAACTGAAAAATTTGATAGTCCGTTGGCTCAAATTGCAAATAAATATAACATTCGTATCTTAAAACACACACAAGGCGTTGGAGGAAGGTTTTCAGCGCTTACGCTAACCGGTCTATTACCTTTTGCCCTTGCAGGAGGCGATCCTATTGAGCTTAAAAAACAGGGGTTATTAGCGCTAGATTTAGCTTTAAATAAACCTCATTCTAATGTAGTGCAAGGTTCCGCAGCCTATATTTCGTTGCAAAAACAAATAGGGATTAATTCGCATGCTCTTTTAGCATACGGGGATAATTTAGAACCTCTGATATTTTGGTTTAGGCAGCTTTGGGCGGAATCACTAGGAAAGAATAGTATTCATTCGGTACCCTTAACGGGACTTGGATCAGTAGACCAGCATAGCCAATTACAAATGTGGATAGATGGGCCAAAAAATATAGCTTTTACTGTGATTATACCAGATTCCACTAATCAAGGGGCTGTAATTCCCAACTTAGATGGTATACCATCATATCTAAAAGGAAATACTTTAGGGGACATATTGTTTTCTATGGGTAATGCTACGATTAATTCTTTAAAGAATGCAAATAGGCCAGTAAGAGTTTGGAGAGTAGGCAATATAAATGCAAATATAGTTTCCAAGATAATGGTAAATTTAATGTTGGAAACTATTATAGTTGCAAATTTATTCAATATTGATGCGTATACACAACCAGCTGTAGAGGAAGGGAAAAAAAGGGCTAAAGATTGGCTATATAAAAATAAAAAATGAAGATACAGAGATTATCAAAGAAAATAATTAATCTTATAGCTGCAGGAGAGGTTATTGAGAGGCCGGCAGCTGTAGTAAAAGAACTTATAGAAAATTCAATTGATGCTTCTTCAAATAGAATAGATGTCTCTATTAAAGATGGAGGAAAAAGTTTAATTAAAGTTACTGACAATGGGACTGGGATAGCCTCTATCCAGTTGAAAATATCTGTTGAAAGACATGCTACTTCCAAAATGCATCTAAACAGTTTGCAAAAAATTAACACCCTTGGTTTTAGAGGAGAAGCATTGCCGTCCATTGCTGCTATATCAAAGATGACTATTTCTTCAAGAACCGATGGTTCTGATATGGCAACCTCATTATTTTTGGAAGGAGGAATGGTTGTAGGAGAGAAGCCTGCGAGAAGAAATTTTGGAACAACCGTAGAAGTTAAGGATCTTTTTTATAATACACCTGCAAGATTAAAGTTTTTAAAAAGTGATAAAAGTGAAGAACTATCTATTTCGAATATTATAAAGCATATAGCTTTAGCTTTTCCAAAAATAACATTTAGCTTAAATATAGATGGAAAGACTAGATTTATTTGGATTGCTCATAGTGGAGAGAATGCAGTTTATGATAGGGTAAAAGATGTTGTAGGAAAAAACTTTAGTAATGACTCTATAAAAATAGAACATCAAAGAAATGGTGCAAGCATTTACGGGCTCACTTCTATACCTACTTATAATCATCCAAACTGGAGAAATGTTTTTTTTATAGTAAATAATCGTACGGTAAGTGATAATTTACTGAGAGGTTGTATTAAAGCGTCTTATCAAGGGCTGATAGCACAGAACAGATTTCCAGCAGCTGTATTATATATAAATTTAAGTTCTGAATTTTTAGATGTAAATGTTCATCCTTCAAAGTTAGAAGTAAGATTTAGTGATGAACAAAATGTTAGAGCGTTGGTTGTGGGAGCAATTAAAGGAAGTTTAAATTCTTTAGGTATAATAAATTCATCCAATGCTAGTAGCAAGATTCTGTCTAAGATATACAACAATCTAGATACAAAAATGTATGAAAATAAAAATGCAAACCAACGTTATAATTACTATGATAACAAGCGGAGTGACCAAGAATTTATTTTTTCAGGTAATGATTTATTAGAGCCCAGTGTTAAGGCGGAAAATGATTCTTCAGCAGAAGATGAAATATTAATGATGCAAAATTTTGCACTTGGTGCGGCTAGAGCACAAGTACACCAAACTTTTATTATTAGTCAAACTATGGATGGTATAATAATAGTAGATCAGCACGCAGCCCATGAAAGAATTGTATTAGAAAAAATGAAAAAAGAATATAAAGGAGGGGATATAAAAAGACAGATCCTTTTGGTTCCTGAGATAGTAGAATTAGGTGAACAAGCTAAAATTTTAATAGATCATGAAAAAAATCTTATTAAATTAGGTTTAGTGATAGAAAGATTTGGTCCCCAAGCAGTAGCTGTAAGAGAAATACCATCATTATTGGGACATGTATCTGTAGAAAATTTAATTAGGGATTTAGCTGAGGAAATAACTGAAACACAATTTTCAGATCTGTTAAAATCAAAAGTAGAAGAAATTTTTTCTACTATGGCCTGTCATTCTAGCGTTCGTGCAGGAAGACAACTAAGTGTAGTAGAAATGAATCAATTACTTAGAGATATGGAATCTACACCAAATTCAGGTCAATGTAATCATGGTCGTCCTACTTATGTAAAAGTAAATTTGTCAGATATAGAAACCTTATTTGGAAGACGTTAGCTTTTGTTTATTAAAAAAATTATTTGACTATTTCCTAATTTTCTTTCGTATACAATGTCCATATTTTCTGGCTTATAAAAATTATCACTTTTAGATAGCTCACAAACAATTGTAGCTTTAGGAGCAAGCCATCCTTTTTTTTGAGCAGAAATTAATGCAGGCTCAGTAAAGCCTTTAAAATAAGGAGGATCTATAAAACAATAGTTGTGATTAATAGTGTTTATAGGCAATTGTGTAGCATCGAGTTGGATAATTTTTATTATATTATTAACGCCTAGAATTTCTGCATTTTTATTTATTACTGATATGCAATCTTTATTAGATTCTATTAAAGTTGCATTTTTAGCTCCTCTTGAGATTGCTTCAAACGACATTGCGCCTGATCCTGAGAAAAGGTCTAATACGCTACTATTTTTTAAATTTAATGGTAAATGATTATTATGACATAAAATATTGAAGATAGTTTCTCTCATTTTATCAGAGGTTGGTCTGACAATATCTATTTTTGGTGCGAATATTCTTCTTGATTTAAACTTTCCAGCTATAATACGCATTGTTCAGCTATTTGAGATATTTAAAAAATTTTTTGTTTTTAATTTCAATAATATTTCCTTTTGGGATATTAGTTAATTTAAATGGTCCGTAAGAAATTCGTATTAATCTAATTACATCAAGGTTAAGGTGGTTAAGGACATTTCTAATTTCTCTATTTTGACCCTCGGTTAAATTGATATTTAACCACATTAATGATTTTGTTTTTTTAAATATAGAAGCTTTTATTGGACCATATCTTCTTCCAAAAATATTTGAACCTTGTTGAAGATTATCTAAGAGGCTTTGTTCAATAATTCCGCGAACTTTTACTTTATAAGTGCGAATTATTTTATTTGATGGGTGTTCAAAAAAGTATTTTAATTTTGGTGAATTGGTAACAATTATTAGACCTTCGGAATTAATGTCTAATCGTCCTACTGTATGTAACTTTCCCACTTCATTGTTTATAATATTTTTAGGAAATGTATCATATATTGTTGTTCTTTCTTGAGGGTCTGTATGCGTACAAATTAGGCCAGGTGGTTTATTAAATAAATAGATTCTTGGGGTGTTTTTTTTTTTAATTAATATATTGTCTATGTAGACCTTATCTTCTTCATTCACATTAATGGCTGGGCTGAAAATTGTTTTTCCATTAATAGAAACTCTTCCTCCTTTAATAAGGTTCTCTGCTTCTCTTCTAGAGGTTATACCTGCATGCGCAATTACTTTCGCAACTCTATTAGATTTACTGTTTTGCATATTTAGATGCAGCAGAAACGAAAGAGGAAAATAGTTTTTTATCACCCTCATCAATTTCGAACTCGGGATGCCATTGGACCCCTATACAAAAGTTGCAATTTTTGGCCTCTATTCCTTCTATAACTCCATCATCAGCAAATGCATTAGTTTTAAAACCCGAAGCAACTTTATTGACTGACTGATGATGTGCACTATTAACCAACATTTTTTTCTTTTTTACAATTTTAAATAGTTGGCTCTCTCTCTCAATATTAATATTATGGCTTGATTCATTTCTTGGATTAATTTGTTCATGGTTAAGGGCATTATCTATTTCGTCAGGAATGTGCTGAATTAAAGTTCCTCCAAACGCAACATTTAAAAGCTGCTGTCCTCCACATATTCCTAGAATAGGCATGTCCTTTTCCAAAGCAAATTGGGCAAGAGATAACTCAAATGTTGTTCTAGTATCTTTAGTTTGCACTTTTTCATGCCTGTATTTAGCCCCGAAATGCTTTGGGTCTAAATCAAAATTACCTCCTGTAATAAGTATGCCATCTACAGATTCAATTATATTTTTTGTAATATTTACATCGTGAGGTAAGGCAACAGGGATTCCTGAGGCTTTTATAAGCGCGTTCATATAGTTCTGCCTTACTGCATACCAAGGAAATTTTGAATATCCTCCTGGTCTTTCAGAATCTAAGGTAACGCCTATAAGTGGTTTTAAGGATTTATTTTTCAACATTTTTAAAACATCTTCTAAATTTAACTCAAATGTAATTTATAATTACATGTTAATTAATTATACTATAATCATATAGAATGTTTAATAAAAATAATCCTTTTACTAAGACGATGCAACTGGCTCTATTTGAGGCAAAGCTAGCTTATAAACGTAATGAAGTACCAGTTGGAGCTGTTGTTTTTAAAGATGGAAGTCTTATTTCTAAAGCAGGAAATGAAGTTGAATCTACTTTAAACCCTTTAGCTCATGCAGAAATATTAGCCCTTCAAAGAGCTACAAAGATTTTAGGGACTTTGCTTTATGATTGTGACCTATATGTAACTTTAGAGCCTTGCCCAATGTGTGCTCATGCAATTTCATTATATAGGATTAAACGCTTATATTTTGGAGCTGAAGACTTTAAAGGAGGAGGTGTAATTAATGGTCCTAAAATATTTAGCCAAAATACGTGTCATCATTCTCCTGAGATTTATAATGGTTTGTGTTCTAATGAGTCATCCAGTCTATTAAAATCATTTTTTAAAAAATTACGAAGTAGTAAATAAAAATATTTTTATAGACAATATAAATTTTTAAATACCTATATCCTTACGGAAGTGTGACCCAGACCAGTAAATATTCTCTATTGCAGAATATGCCATCTTTCTAGCCTCATAAATATTATTTCCTAATGAAGTAATACCTAGCACCCTTCCTCCAGATGAAACTAAATGTTTGGCTGTATTTATACTAGTTCCAGCATGAAAGACTGTGATGTTTTGATAATTTTGTAATTTGTCCAAACCTATTATTTTAAAACCAGTTTTATATTTTTCAGGATAACCTTTTGATGCTATTACTACACACAAGGCAGTCTTGTTAGAAAAACAAATTTTATTATTAATCAGATTCCCCTTACTCGCATCTAAACACAATTGAAGAAAATCTGTCTGTAATCTTGGGAGTATGGTTTGGCATTCTGGATCTCCTAATCTAACATTATATTCTATTAGTTTAGGTTCTTTATTTTTTATCATTAGTCCAGCATATAAAAAACCCTTGAAAGATATATTTTTTTTCTTCATGTATTTTAAAGTAGGATTAATTATTTTATCCATTATCTTGGTATTTAAATGCTTATCTATTAGAGGTGTGGGAGAGTATGCTCCCATTCCTCCCGTATTGGGACCGGTATTTCCATCACCTAACCTTTTATGATCCTGTGCATTACTAAAAGGAATAGCCTTTTCTCCGTCACATATAGCAAAGAAACTTGCTTCTCTTCCATCTAAAAACTCTTCTATTAAAACTTTTTTACCAGCTTTTCCATAGAAGCCTGAAAACATCTTCTTTAATGCTAATTCTGCATCTTGGAAGTTCTTTGCAATAGTTACACCTTTTCCAGCTGCTAGTCCATCTGCCTTAATAACTAAAGGGAAAGAAGCAGCATCTATAAAATTAATTGCTGTAATATATTTATCAAATTCTTTCCATTCAGCAGTAGGAATATTTGCTTCTTCGCATAATTTCTTTGTAAATATTTTTGATGATTCTAACTGAGCAGCTTGTTTAGATGGTCCAAATGCTTGTACACCTATTTGTTCAAGTTCATCTACAATACCATTTTCTAAATAAGATTCTGAACCAGGAATAACTAAATCTATCTTATTCTTAATACAGAAGTTCTTTATATCGCTATTAGTATTTAAATTTTCTCCAGTTATAGTGGCGAGATCTTTAATTCCAGCATTGCCTGGATAACACCATAATTTTTTTAGAATTTTTGATTTTCTTATTGCGTAACATATAGCATGCTCTCTTCCGCCACTTCCCAAGACTAATATGTTCATAAAACCTCTAAAACAGCTTAAAAAAAATTGATTATAACAATACTCAGGTTAAACTAGTATTAATATATATATAAATATTTTATTTAAAAGAAACCATATTTTTTAATGTACAATGTTCCAGAATTTACAGTTACAGAATTTTCTAATTCTATTCAAAAGACAATCGAAAATGAATATGATTGGGTAAGGGTTAGAGGTGAAGTATCTGACTTTGATATATGGAATGGCCACTATTTTTTTAAACTTAAAGATGAAAATGCTATTTTAGAGGTAAGGGTATGGAAATATAAAGCAAACCAACTTAAAATTAAACCTGAAGAAGGTCTAGATATAATAGTAACTGGAAAAATTAGTACTTATGCTAGAGGTTCTCTTTACAATTTAATAGCTGAATCAGTTGAAATAGCAGGAGAGGGAGCCTTACTTAAACTAATAGAAGAGAGAAGAAAAAAACTAGAAAGAGAAGGTCTTTTTGATGCCAATAGAAAAACTAATATACCTTTTTTACCTAAAAATATAGGTGTTATTACATCGCCATCAGGAGCAGTTATTGAAGATATAAAGAGAATTATTTCTGATAGATTTCCATCTAGAATAATTTTGTGGCCAGTCTCAGTTCAAGGGGTTAATTCGGAAAAACAAATTACTTCTGCTATTAGAGGTTTTAACAAAATTACAAACAAGAAAGATAGACCTGATGTAATAATACTTGCTCGAGGAGGAGGAAGTGCTGAAGACTTGTTAACTTTTAATACTGAAGGATTAGTATACTCAATATCAGAATCAAAAATTCCAATTATATCTGCTATTGGTCATGAATCAGATAATAGTCTTTCAGATTATGCTGCTGATTTAAGATCTTCAACTCCATCAGCAGCAGCTGAGGCAGTAGTACCCTTAATGACAGATTTGTATGAAAAGATTCACTTAAAAGAACAAAACTTAAATAAAAATATTCTAAGGTATATAGACCTACTGGATAATGAGATTACTACTTTGAATTTTAGACTTATTCATCCTTCTCAAGCAATAAATATGATGAAAAGAAATTTAGAAATTTCTATAGAAAAACTTTTCAGAGGAATGAGCGCTTTGATTGCTTTAAAAAAATATAGCCTTGATACAAACATTGCAAAATTTAAGAAGCCGTCAGAAAATATAAAGCTATATTCTGAAAAACTTAAAAATATTAGTAGTTTAATTTTATCATTAAAGGACAAAAGAGTAGGAATAGCAAAACAAAAATTAGGTAACCTTGAAAATATATTAAATGCTAATTCTTATGAGCGTATTTTAGAAAGAGGATTTGTTTTAGTTGAAACTTCAGATGGCTCATTAGTAAGAAAAGCAGAAACAGCAATCAAGTATTCTCATCTTAATCTTAGGTTTTCAGATGGTTTTACTCGTGTAAAGCTAAATACTAAACACAAAAAATGGAAATAATATTTTTATATTTATTACAAATTGCTAAAGAGTATTATGTTTAAATTTTTTATAATTTTATTTTTATCTATATCAAACCTAGTATTAGGATTAGAATTAGAAGGTGAATTGATAGAAGGAGGTCTGATTCGCGGATTAGTAGATCCTGGTTCTAACGTAAAATTAAATGATAAAAATGTTTCGGTCGCTAAAGATGGAAGGTTTATAATAGGTTTTCATAGAGACACTGAAGATACTATGGAATTATTTGTAGTGTCATCTGATCGAGTAACAAAATCATACATTTTAAAAATTAAAAATAGAGACTATCTAATTCAAAAGATTAATGGTTTGCCTAATAGAATGGTTTCTCCACCGGAATCAGTAATTAATAGAATTAAGGAAGAAG
>CAYMQD010000038.1:0-11465 GCA_964392475.1 uncultured Alphaproteobacteria bacterium | reverse complement strand
ATAGCCAGTGATGACTATGATGGATTTAGACTAAAATGAAAATATCAAACTCTTTATTCTTTTTTGCTTAAAAGATAGTAATATATTTTTTTATATCATCGTTTGAAATCTTACCCTGAAATGCACCCATCATAGCCTCTCTTCTTCCCATATTTACTATATTTAAAAAAGTTTTCTTATTGGAACTTTATTAAAAGATTCATCAGTAGGAGTAAAAACTGTTCTTTTTATAGGGCTGTCCTTATCAAAAAGTTTGTTTAATCCAGCAATATTAATAATCTCTAAAAACTTACTATGATTTCCTTTGGTTTCTAATATATTCAATACATTATCATTTTTATTATTCTCTTGAGAAAAAGAGTAAGAATGCATACATGTATTCATAAGGAAAAATACAGCACCCATAACAATAGTTTTATAAATTTTGTTTTTAAATATATTGTAGTAAAATTTATTATTTTTAAAATTGTCAAAAGTTGAAATCATCTTTTTATTCTCCATTCGAAGAATAAAAGTATCAATATAATTATTACCCAATATTTAACTAAACATTAACAATATTTAATTTACATTTTAATATGGGAACTAATCGCAAAATATATAGAACTCGGCAGAATTCTAATTAATTTCATAAAAAAGCTAAAAGTAATTGGAAAATGAATTTCAAATACGCCTGACAAAAGACCTTTAGCTATTATTTGAGCTGCTCTTTCCGGTTCAATAATCATAGGCATTTTAAATTTATTTTTTTTTGTCAATTCAGTTCTTACAAATCCTGGGTTTATGAGTTTAATATCCAAATCTTTTTGTTCTATTTTCAAAGTTTCAACAAGATTAATTATAGCAGCCTTAGTGGAGCTATAAGGCTGTCCTCTTGGAAGACCACGATAACCTGCAAGACTCGCACAAATTGCTATCTGGCCCATTTCTTGCTGTTTCATAATTGGCAAAATAGCCTTAATAGTATTAAAAACACCCAAGAGATTAGTATCCACAATTTTCCTTACATCTCTTATTTTTAGCTGTTCTATAGTTGAAGGAACATAATTTGCTGCCATAAAAATAACACTATCAATACTTCCGTACTTTTTTTTAATTTTTATAGCTGTTCTTTCTAAAAGTTTCTCATTCCTTACATCCAAAACTGAAATTTCATGACTTCCTTTTATTTTTTCATTTACTAATTTTAACTTTTTATAACTTCTTGAAGATAAAATTAAGTTTGCACCTTTTGCGGACAGTTTAATAGCCAAAGCCTCGCCAATTCCACTACTAGCTCCCAAAATCCATACATTTTTATCACAAAATGTGTTCATCTTAATTTTGCTTTTGCATAAATAATGTTAATTCAGCTACAGTAAAACCAAATTTTTTTAAGTAGGACCTGTTTATCAGAACTCCATCGTTCATTAGAAACATCCAATCATCAAAAGTAAGCGTAAATACATTTTGTTTTACAGGAACTTCCATTTTATATGACCATCTCATTGTACTACCCTGTATAGTTCCAGTTGCTTTTTTTAATATATCTTTTGCAGTACCTTCGTATTTGTTTTCTGATATTTTTCTTATTGTCCATACACGTTCTTGAATTTCTCCATCATAATAATTAAACATCTCTCGAAGTGTTCCTACATCACCATCCCAGCTTCCATTCATGCTAACATCAAAACGCCTAGTAATCTTTCCTTTCCTGTCTTGTACTATTCCCCATGCTTTTATAGATCCGGTAAAATAATCCTTTAAATCCAATGATGGTTTAGTTTCTGCATAATCAGTTATAGATAACGAACATCCTTTAAGTATCATTATAACCCCCAATAATATTATTATTTTTAAGCTTTTCATTTAATTTTCCTTCCACTTTACATAAATAAAACAAGGTTCCAGCTGACAAAACTTTTATGACACAAGGAAAGACAGAATATATTAAAACTAATCTATCTAATGCTAATACTGAATTTCTTTGACCACTTACAAATTGAATATCGCTTAAAAATAAAAATGCTAAACAACTAGATATAGAAATTGCTATTTTTGGAATAAAAGCAAGAACGCCATAAAATTGAGCAGCTAAATCTTCTTTTTTCTGATTTGTAATATAATCTGCTAATATAGAAGGAGGCAGAGCTAAGTCTGCTCCAAGCATACCTCCTGAAATTACACATATAACTGCATAAGCTATTATATCACCCGGGCTTAAAAAATAGGTCCAAATAAATATAACAATAGAAATAATCATTGAATATAGCCAAGCCTGTTTTTTACCAATGTTTATAGAAAGCTTAATCCATATACCCATAAATAAAGATCCTGAAAGAAAATATAATAGTAAAAAAAAACCTGATAACTCTTCAGATTTAAGATAATCTCTAATAAAAAAAAGGACGGTAACACTGGCTACTGAAGATGCCAAATAACAAAAAAAACATATCAAAAAGAAATTTTTATTCTTTCCAAACAAAATCTTAAAAAAATATGGAGATACATTAATAGCTGGGCTTTTAGCTACGTGGCTAATAGAATTGTTTGAGATAAAATAGCTAAAAAAGACTATTCCAAAAAAAATAAATATTCCAAATATCAAAAATAAAACTTCAAAAGATTTCTCAAGGCTAAAATAGCTTGTTAACAAGGAAGGTAATATTGCTGCTAATATAAGTCCAAATAAAGCACAAACTTCTCGCATAGCTGAAATTCGTGTTCTTTGATGAGGTTCTTTGCTCCAAAGACCTCCTACTAAATTCAAATTTATACTAATTATACTAAAGCCAGAGCTAGCTATTACCATACTGATAAAAAACCATAATCCAGAAGAAATATTATTTTGCGGCCCATAACAAACTGCTCCCAAACCTATAAATAATAAAAGAGAACCCAAAAACATTATTTTAAATCGGTAGGCCGAAAAACGGTCTGACAGATAGCCAATTATTGGATCTTGAACTGCATCAATAAATCTTATAAATAGTAAAATAATTCCTATTACACCTAAGTTTATAGAAAAATTACGAACATAAAAATCAGGAGTATGAATATATAAAGGTAAGCCCGCAAATGCTAATGGAAGAGCTATAAAACTATATAAAAAAACTTGCGACTTTTTCGGATTGGAATTATGCATTAGCAAGAACTACCTGCATAACATTAATCCGATATGTTTTAAAACCAGCTATACAAGCAGAAAGATAAAAACGCCATAATTTAATAAACTCTTCATCAAACCCCTGATCTTTAATTAATAAAACTTTTTTATCAAAAGTTTCTAACCATATTTTTAAAGTTTTTGCATAATCATTTCCAAAATAGTAAGTGTCTATTATTTTAAATCCAGAATCCAAGGCATCTTTTCTAAAACGCGATGAACTAGTTAACATACCTCCAGGGAAAATATGGGTACGCAGAAAGTCGCCTCCTTCAGAATATTTTAAAAAGCCCTCATCATTTATTACTATAGTTTGAACTACAGCCCTACCATTCTCTTTAAGCAAACAATAGACTTTATTAAAAAATGTTTTCCAGTATTTAGCTCCTACTGCCTCAAACATCTCAATTGACACAATGTGATCAAATTTTCCAGATTGGTTTCTATAATCACTTAGGTTTATTTTTGCCTTATTCTTAAGTACGTTCAGATTATATTTATACTGTTCCTCAGATAAAGTAATTCCATTTAAATTAAAATTACCTCTTTCATAAGCACGGTTTAAGAAACCTCCCCAGCCACATCCAATATCTAACAAACTCCCACTATTTTTTTTCAAACAATCCAAAATACGATCATGTTTATTATTTTGAGCATATTCTAAAGACTCTTTTTCAAATTTAAATAAAGCTGCAGAATAAGTCATACTAGAATCTAGCCATAATGAATAAAAATTATTACCCAAATCATAGTGTTGACTAATATTTTTCTTACTTCCTTTTATAGTATTTTCCTTAAATATGTAATTTATTTTGTTTAAATACCTAAAAAGTCTTGTACCAAAAATCACATTATTAAAAGTATTTTTATTCTCTAAGATAAATATAAGAAGGTTTGGTAAATCTTTAGTATTCCAATGCCCATACATATAACTTTTAAGAAAACCATCGTCTCCTTTTAAAAAGACATTAATTATTACATCCCAATTGTATATATTTAGATTTGCTTCGATTCCATTTTTATCACCAAAGAATGAGTATTCTTTTCCATCAGGTGTTTTCAACTTTAAGCTACCATATTCTAGATTACCTAGTTGACTAATAAACTTTTTACTAAAAAATTTTGAGATCATTATATATTTAGCTCACGAATGTATTAAATTATTAGGAATCATTATTTTTAAAATCTAGCATTGAGCTAATCTTAATTTTATTTTGAACAGGCTTTTTTATATACTTTTGGCCTTTAATCATAAGTTTAAAAGCTTGCCAGTGAATAGATAAAATAACTTTCAGAGTAAGAAGAGGGTGGGAAAAAAACACCTTATTACATATAGAACTATCCATTAAAGATAAAATTCCAGTTAATGAAGTTGACAGCTGCTTCTGTTCATCTTCGTTGTAATAATCTATAATCGCACTAAAATGATTGTCATCTATATGGAACCTAAATTTGTATTGGCCCTTTACATCTAACAAGGGAGATACATGAAATACTTTTTTCCCTACTAGGATATCATTTGATTTTATAGGAAGAAAATCTCTGTGTGCACAAATGTATGTGTGTTGCTCTTTAAAAGTATTATTAACCTCAGCAAGCACAACCAATAAATTTTTTTTCTTATCAAAACATAACCAAAAGCTAACAGGATTAAAAACATACCCTAATACTCTAGGCATACATATAAGAAATATTTCATCTATAGTTTTCTTTAATCCCACATCAAATAGAATTTTCCTTACCCAATCTTCAAGGCTACTACCGTCTTTTAATCCATGATCATTATCATAAAAACTAATCCTTCCGAACCTATTATTAGGAATAGGTAAAGACTTAATTCTAGATAGAGGAAATACAATATAATAAACCTTATACATAAAATAATTAATGTTTGGAATTAATCTATTATGCATTACATTTCCTAGTAATATTTTAGGAGTTAAGTCCATTTTGTATTTACCCCAAATGCTTTTGCAATTTTTATTGCAGAGACTAATCCGTCTTCATGAAATCCATAGCCTAAATAAGCACCGCAATACCACAAATTTGATTGGCCTTGAATAGTCTTAATTTCTTTTTGTGCATTTATTGAATCTATGTCCATAATTGGGTGTGAAAATATATGTTCATCTATAATATCTGTCTCCTTTGGTCTTCTACTAGGATTTAATGTTATAAAAATAGGGACTTCATATGTAATATTTTGTAAGTTGTTTATCCAGTAGCTTACTGAAACAGCGGAATTTTGATTTACCATTACATCTGCAATATAATTCCAGCTTGCCCAGCACTTTTTATCTAAAGGCATAAAATTTACATCAGTATGAACTATGATTTTATTTTTTTGATATTTAAAAGATTTAAAAACATTTTTCAATTTTTCTTCTTGATTATTCAAAAGCTCCATTACTTCATTGCCATGGCAAGCAAATACAACATGGTCAAATATCTCCCTATTACCTTGATCATCAATAACTGTAATAGCCGATTTTTCCAAAGTAACATTTTTTATACACGTATTTGCTTTTATATTGTCTTTAAAAGTTGAAGTTAATTTTTTAATATATTCTTTGCTTCCCCCAGAAACTGTTCTCCATGTAGGACGTTTATAATTACTTAATAAACCATGATTTCTAAAAAAGGTAATTAACGTATTTGCTGGCATTTCCAACACTTTTTGTAATGGACTACTCCATATTGATGCTGCCATAGGAAGTAAATAGTAATTTTTAAACCAACTACTTACTTTAATATTATCTAAAAAATCACACACTCTAAGATTTTCATCTATATTAACTGACTTATATGCAATTTTATTAAATTTAATTATTTCATAAAGCATAAGCCAATAAGCTGGTTTAAAATAATTTTTAATTTTTTTAAACCAGCTGTTGGAACTATATTCTAACCAGCCTTCATTAATACTTACCCCAAAAGACATATCACTATTAACAAAGCCAACACCTAATTTTTTAAAAAGTTTAGTTAGATTTGGATAATTATTTTCGTTAAAAACCATAAAACCAGTATCAATAGAAATATCTCTACCTTTGTCATACAATTTAATTGTACGGGCGTGTCCTCCAATATAGCTGTTTTTTTCATACAGAGTAATATCATGATGATCTCTTAAGATATAAGCTAAAGTCATACCAGATACACCTGCACCGATTATCGCAATCTTCATGTGTGAAATTTACAAAGTCAATTATTAACATAATATGACTCTAACATTAAAAATATGTAATAATTTTTAATCCAGGATCTAAATTAATAACTTCTATTCGCCCATGGTGTAAACTTACCACTGCTAGAACTAAGCTTAAACCAAGCCCCGTTCCAGATGTAGAACGACTTTTATCATCACGATAAAAACGATCAAAAATCTTATTTTTATCTGCTTCTGGTATTCCAGATCCTGTATCAGTAACTTCTATCCCTAAAGAGTTATATTTTTTGAAAGTTCTAATAAAAATACTACCATTATCTGGTGTAAATTTTATAGCATTGTCTACTAAGTTTGCATACGCTTGGAATAAAAGGTCTTTATCTCCATAAAGTTCGAATTCTTTTAAATCTTGTGATATTAATATATTTTTATTTTCTGCTAAGGGTTCATAAAAAGAAACTACATCTGACAAAATTTCATTGATTTTAAGATTGGCAAATTGACTTCGTTGTTTTTCTGTTTCTATTCTACCTATTCTGAGTAAAGCATTAAATGTATCTAGTATGCTATCACAATCTTTAGTTAGGTCTTTGTATGCTTTATTTTCTTTTTTTTCATTTAAAAGTTCAATTTTGTTTTTTATTCTAGTTAAAGGAGTGCGAAGGTCATGAGAAATATTCTCTGTTACTTGTCTTATCCCTGTCATTAAATTTTGTATTCGTTCCAAAAGAATATTTAAGGTAATTGCCAAATTACTTATATCATCCCATCTGCTACTAACACTTACGCGTCTTGACAAATCACCAGTTTCTATAATTTCTCTAGCTAAATTAGCTATTTGATTAGTGCCAGAAACTACAAATACACTAATCATATAACTAAAAATAATTAATATAATTAAAAATCCCATCCCAGCTAATCCAAGAAGGTTCATACGATTAAAAGTTGTATATAAATCTGTTATTTCAGTGCTTATAACTAATTTTAAACCATTTTTAAAAGTATGAATTTTAGATCCATAAATTTTTTCATTTGATTTTCGGGTTACAATAAATACTTCTTCATCATTAGGATTAATATCCAAGATTAAACCTAAAAGTTCATCGTTATCAACTGAGACACTCCTAGTATTAGAAGATGATGATGAATTTAAAGAAGAAGATAAATTCATTAAAAAGATCTCTTTTTCAGGCGTCTCCGTCCAATAATTAAAGTCCTGATATTTTTCTATATAATTTATATGTTTTTGAAGGCTTTTATCTAAGATAGTAAGTAAATTTACATTAGAAAAATATATAATAAAATATAGAAGTATCATGGCAGGTATACTTGATAAGACGGTAAAAAGTATAGCCATGTGAAAACTTGAACTTTTAGAATAGTTTCTAATATTCTGTTTATTAGTCTTCAATAATATATCCTGCCCCTCTGACAGTTTTTATAAGAGATTTTTCAAAACCATTGTTTATTTTATTTCTAAGCCTGCTTATATGAACATCTATAACATTAGTTTGTGGGTCAAAATGATAGTCCCAAACCTTTTCAAGCAACATCGTTCTAGTAACTACTTGATTCTTATGGGTTAGCATATATTCTAGTAACTTAAATTCACGTGATTGTAAAATTATTTCCTTTCCTTGCCTTTTCACCTTTCTAGACAAAATATTTATTTCCAAATCTCCTGCTGATAAAATTATTTGCTCTTGTCGTTGATTCGTTTTCCTATTAACCAATACCTCTACACGAGCTAGTAACTCAGAAAAAGAAAAAGGTTTGACTAAATAATCATCTCCTCCAACGCGTAGCCCTTTAACCCTATCATCAACTTCGGCCAAAGCACTTAAAATTATTACTGGCGTAGTATTTTCTGCTCCTCTTATAGTTTTAATAATTGTCAACCCATCAAGTTCGGGTAGCATTCTGTCTACAATTATTACGTCATATTTTTCTGTAGTAGCTAAAAAAAGCCCTTGGTTTCCATCACCTGCTTTATCCAGAACATACCCCTGTTCTTTCATACCCTTTTCAATGTAAGTTGAAACGTCCTTGTCATCTTCTATTAAAAGTATCCGCATTTTTATCCTCAATGATTCACATATACTAATTTAGCAACTAAATGAAATTAACTTGTTAATGTATTTTTCTTTCGCAGAATTATAAATTTTTAACAATTTTAAATTGCAAGCAATGCAATAATCAATTCATAACATTAAAAAATTATAATAAAATAATCCAATATAAGTCCTTATATAAAAGGCTATAAATGATGGTCTTTGACATTGCAAGTCAATATCCATTTTTTAAATAAAATACTACTATAAATTTGTTTAATTTAGATTCATGTGCATAAAATCAATAATACTCGCTAAATATTTAAACTTTTAGTTCTTTATTTTTGGCTTTATCAAATATACATGAAGTAAAGAAAAGCCCCACTAAAAAAAGTGTGTGAAATATAGCACTGGAACCAAACATTAAATAGGATCCGATTCCCAACCCAAACACAACACTCCACATATATGATAATACTATCATCATTTGGAACTGAACAATTTTAGGAAGCACTCTCAGTGGATTTTTACTAGCATTCATTACATAATTATATTCATTTATAAGCATATTTTTTCTCCTTAATAAAAAAAATATACATAAATAACTATAAACATAACCTTACTGAAAGGTTAATTATTTTTAACTAATAAAATATTTAAAAAATTATGTAGCACGACTTTTTTAAAATTTTTTAATAATTCGTAATGTTAATGTAATGCTAAAAATGAATAATTTATATCTTCCCGCCCCGAGGCCAAGTGCAAACTTGGCCTCAACTAATTAGCATAATAAAAATCTATTTTTCTCCTGATTGTGAAGCAAAAATAGATGTATATCCTTGTGACCAATCTGGTGGAATTAAACAGGGGCGAGGATCATGATGAGCCCACTTAGCTGCTTCTCCTCTTACAACTTTTCTATAATTTTTCCCAAACGATGCATTATAAGTATATGGAAACGCATCTGCAGAAGAGTAGGCATTTATCAAAAGTGGCCTTGGCTTTATAGATTTGCTTGGGGGTGACCCATGAATAGTTCTGCTGTTATGGATTGTTATTGAGCCAGCAGGACCTGGAAGTGATACAGCCCTAGACGTATCAAACTTATTTAAATCTTGAGAGTTTATGCTTCCTGACCATATTCCTTGAGAATCATATTGATCATAAAGTGGCCCTTTATGACTTTCCGGAATAACTGCAACTGGGCCATCCTCTAAATTGGTATCTTCTAGATAGCAACCTATCGCCAAAGGACTATAATTAGTATGAGGATAAAATTGTATATCTTGATGCCATGAAACATCATCATCTCCAGACTTCCATTTAAAATTTAATTTAGAATGATGAAAAACTACATTTGGACCAACCAAATCCGATGCAATATCTGCTATCAAATCATTTGCAAATTCCCAAAAAATAGTATCAATCGTATCTGGTGATTTGAGTCTTCTAATCGCCGGTTTATTTTCAGAATGTTCTGGTGAAAGATCATATGAATCATTAGAGGCAATAAGTTTTCTACTATTTTTAACCAAATCATTTTTTACTTCATTTATTTTATTTAATTTTTCTGATGATATGACATTTTCTAAAAAAATATACCCATTATTAAAGTAACTATCTCTTTGTTCTTTGGTAAGATATTTAGTAGAATAGCTATTAATTTCAGATTCAATCATGTTAAAATCCCAAACTTGTGTATAGTGTTTTTAAACATAACAAGTATAAACTTAAAATAACAAGTAAGAAAATTATTAACTGAAAATTTATACTATGTTTAAATTATGCACTTTATTTATTATTTTTTATCATATTCTAATTAGTAATAGTTATTCCCAGACTTCTAGTTCTATAGAGGTTTGCGAGCCAGAAGCTGTTATTAACTCACAATTACAAGGTCTTAAAAATAATAATAAACCATACAGGGATGCAGGAATAAAAAATGTATGGAATCTTGCCCATCCTAGTAATAAAATAAATACAGGACCATTTAATAAATTTAAGAATATGATATATAGTGAGGCTTATAAACCTCTAATTAACCACTATTCTCATAAAGTAAATTTAAAAACTAAAAATAAAATTGAATATATTTATGAAGTAGAAGTGATTTCAAAATTTAAAGAAGTTTATTTATATAAATGGAAGCTTAAAATAGTTAACGAAGGCCCTAATAAAGATTGTTGGCTTACAATAGCTGTATCTGCTCCTACCAATTTAGGAGGCTACATATAAAACATCTATGAAGTCGCACCAAAAAACATGGGATCAGATTTTGGTTTCCAGAGTGGGTATTTCTTCATAGCAAACAAAAATACATCCCAGCCTAAAAATCTATGTAGCCAATCTCTCACGCCTACTAGTGGCATTTGAGAATCAAACCATTCCATATCCGCAATCCTATACTGTCTTATAAAAGGAAGTATTGCTATATCTAGATAGCTAGGCTGTTCCCCGAATATCCATTTTTTCCCTTTTTTAAGTTCTTCTTCTATAGATTCTAAAATCAACATTGCTTCTTCTCTATGTTGTATAGGGGGTAGCAGGTCTTTTTCATCCAAGAATCGATTGTGATATTTATACCTATCTAAATGATATTTAAAAGGACCATCTATATTTTTCAAAATATATTGGGTTTCGGCTGTATATCTTATTTTTGTGTTCCAGATTTCATTTTCCAAATCGCTCTGTAAAGTCCAATTCATAATATCAATACTTTCTTCAAGTACAGTTCCATCACTCATTTGCAAAACAGGCACAGTTGCCTTAGGAGAAATTTTCCGCATTTCTTGGGGAATATCTTTTAGCAAAACTTCTCTTAGCTCAACCTCATTCCGACTTAACAAAATTGCTATCCTTGCTCTCATTGCATAAGGACAACGCCTAAAAGAATAGAAAACAGGTTTATAAAAATATGTTTCCAATTTTTAGACCTTAACAAGACTTTGGTGGGTTTTAAGCAATGTGTCTTTCTCCTCGTGCATTCGCTAAAACTATTTGCTTTTGCCTAGCAATATATCTTTTTCTATTTTCTTGAGATTTCAAATTAATACAATGAGGGCATGAAACACCATCTAGATAAGAATTACTTATTTTATCT
>CAYMQD010000037.1:0-3526 GCA_964392475.1 uncultured Alphaproteobacteria bacterium | reverse complement strand
AAAAACTGACTATTGCCCTCGAGTTAGCTAAGAGAGTCTACGTTATGGGTCATGGCTCTATCCAATTTACTGGGACCCCGCAGGAAATGGATAATAATGAAAATATAAAGAGCGAGTGGTTAGAAGTTTAATTATTTATTTTATAATTTTTTGTGTAAAATTTAATCATGTTTTTATATAACTTACCGTTTTCATACCTAGGTAATTTAGAGACAAACTCATAGCTTTTAGGGCATTTTAGAGAAGATAAATTTGTTCTACATAAGTCAATTAACTCTATTTCTAAATTGTTTATATCATTTGTATTTGTTTGAACGATTGCATGAGGCCTTTCTCCTAAATCTTTGTCAGGCTTAGATACTATTACTACATCAGCTACTAAAAAGTGGTTAATTATTATATTTTCAATTTCTTGAGGATATAAATTTACACCTCCGCTGATAATAGTATGAGACAATCTGCCATTTAAAAACAGATAACCTTCTGAATTTAAATAACCGATATCTCCTAAAGTTACCCATCCATAAATGTTTTTATTACTTTTTGTTTGAATATCATCTTTAAAATATGAAAAAGATATATCTGATTCAAAAAATATTAAACCTGAATAATTTACAGGTAACTCTTTGTCAGGATTTTTAGTATCACAGATATGTACTTTACCTACTACAGCCTTCCCAACGGAGCCAATATATTTTAGCCAATCTTTAGATGAAATAGTACAAAAACCTATTCCTTCAGTTGATGAGTAATATTCATGTATTATATTTCCCCACCATTCCAACATTTTCTTTTTTATACTAACAGAACAAGGTGCTGCAGAATGAATAACACATTCCATGGAGGATAGATCAAACTTATTTCTAATTTTTTTATTAAGTCTAAGCATTCTTACAAACATAGTAGGTACCCACTGACTATGAGAAATTTTATATTTATCTATTATTTCTAATGCTTTAATCTCATTAAACCTATCCATACAAATTATTGTGCCACCTATCCTATGGATAGCCATACAAAATTTTAAAGGGGCTGCGTGATATAATGGAGCCGGATTAAGATAAACCATATCAGTTGAAAAATTGAAGTATTGCTTAAGAATATTTAGTAATGGTGGTTTAGAAACAGAGGTTTTATGATTTGTTTTTATTATTCCTTTTGGTTTACCCGTAGTACCAGAAGAATACAGCATATCCATACCCTCACTTTCATCTGCAATAGGAACAACAGGAAAACTTTTAATAGCTTTATTCCAGTCATTAATAAAATCTGGCACGTCACAAGATAACCAGTGAATATCTGACAGACTCAAATCTTTAATAAGTAATTTTGCTATGTTATATGTTTTATTACTAAAAAAGCATAACTTTGCCTTGCAGTCTTGAAGAATATATTTCACTTCAGAGCTTGTAAGATGGCAAGAAATGCAGGTATATATCAATCCAGAGCGTTGAGCAGACCAGCATATTTCTAAAAAATTTATATTATTTTCTAAATATAAAGCAATATGGTCATTTTTTTTAAGACCAATAGATCTAAAATAATGTGCTCCTTGATTTGTTTTATTTTCTAATTCTAGATAATTTATAGAATTATTTGTATTCGCCATTATTACTGCTGGCTTATTTGGATTATTAACAAGTATATTTTTAGGGAACATGTTCAATATTATTTGTACCTTTAAGTAATCTTATTTAGTACTATCTTCTTTGAACTCATTTACTGTTTCTAGTAAATTAGTTAAGATATCAATATTAAAGCTTTGTTTTTTCAGACTATTTAGTATATCTAATTCTTTTTTTTGTTGATATAAAATTATTCCAGGTAAAGTTGAGATAGCTTTTTCTGGTATAATAACTGCACCATGCTTATCAAAATGAATTATGTCACCATCCTCTACTTCCATATTATTTACATTAACTTTATGGCCAAATTTAGTGACATGTACGTGGGCATGACTAGGAGATATATTCCCAGCAAGAGCAGGAAAATTTTTTTGCCACATATCAATATCTCTAACTGCACCATTCGTTACAAGTCCTTTTATATTTAATGAATAATGAATGGCACTATTTATTTCTCCCCAAAAAGCTCCTATACCAGGTGGATTATCTTCATCTTCAATAACTATAATACTTGGTTCGTTCGGTGATGATACGTATTTATAATATTCTAGCTTATTGATATGTGCTTTTGTATTTTTTTGAGTTGAACTTATATGTGCCGTCTTCACAATACCACACGTAGGCTTTATATCTGAAATAGGTATCATTTGTTTTTTTGTAAATCCATATAATCTTCTATCTGGTGCAGCTATATCTAATGCGTTACAAATAGTTGGTGTATCCCACTTTTCCAATTCCTTGAAATTTATTTTATTTGTTCTAACCATTAAATCATTATATCGTTCTTTATTACATTTACATAACTTATTTTATGAATTAAAACTACACAGATGTTTTTTCTTAGAAAATGATACAATGAAAAGTCTAATAAATAATATACGTGTTATTGATCTCACACGATACGTAGCTGGTCCGCATTCTACTATGATGTTAGCGGAGTTAGGAGCAGATGTAATAAAAATAGAAAAAATAGATGGTGGGGATGAATTGCGTACAATAGGACCGAAAGTAAATAATATTTCACTATGGTCTGCTGTCCTTAACAGATCTAAAAGATCATTAAGCTTGGATATAAGGAAAACTGAAGGAAGAGAAATTTTCTTAAAATTAATTAGTGAAGCAGATGTTTTAATAGAGAATTTTAAACCTGGAGTAATGGAAAAACTTAAACTTGATTGGAATACTTTATCTAAAATTAATGAAAAGCTTATATTTGCCAGGATTTCTGGATATGGAAGAAAATTACCTGAAACAGATAGGCAAGCATTTGATGCAGTTGTTCAAGCAGAAACAGGGTATATGGCAATGACAGGAGAGGAAATAGCAGCTCCCTCTATGGCTGGAACAGTTATACTTGATTATGCAACAGGATTAAATATTACTATAGGAATACTTGCCGCCCTATTATCCAGAGTAAAATCGGGTGAAGGACGCGTTATAGAGACCTCTTTAGCGGAAAGCGCTCTATCAATGACTATGGGAGGGATTCCCGATTATTATTTAAATGGTAATGATTTAGATAGGATAGGAAATAGAGACAGATTTACAGCACCAGCAAATACCTTTAAAGCCAAAGATGGATACATACATATAATGGCTGGTACAAATGATCGTTTTGAAAAATTATTAAAAATTATTGGGAAAGAAGATTTGATAAATAATCCTAAATTTTCTGATATTCAATCTAGATTAAAAAATATAAATGAATTAGAGGGTATTATTCTTGATTGGACTGAAAATGATTATATTTCAAACATTAGCGGCTTATTAACAGAATCTGGAATACCTTGGGGGGTAGTTAGATCGCTTGGAGAATTTCTTGATTCTCCATTAGGCTCTAACCGTACTAAAAAGATTGATATGAATAATGGAGAAAAAATATATACAGCCAAATTTCCTAT
>CAYMQD010000036.1:0-4614 GCA_964392475.1 uncultured Alphaproteobacteria bacterium | reverse complement strand
AATCTAATATATCAAGTTCATTATATGCCTTAGAAATGGTTAATAAAGGTAAATACTCAGATGCCATTAATGAACTCCAGAAAAACCCTTCTTCAGGAATTAAGGCAGCTATTCTTCCGATATTAACTACTTGGCTTTTTTTAGCTCAAGGTGTCACCGAAGAGCCACTAAAAATAATTACAAAACTAGCAGAAAATGGAAACATGATTCCTATGTACAACTATCATTTAGCTCTTATGAATGATTGGTTAGGTAATAAGGAAGAGGCTAAAAAAAGATACATAAATTCATCTATGAATGACTCTAGAATCGTTCCAAGAGTTATTATTGCAGCAGGCTCTTTCTTTGAACGTACAAAAGAAGATTCATTTGCAAAAGAAGTTTATTCAAAATTAGAAATTGCCCGCCCTAACTCTAGTTATTTGTTAGCACTGCAAAAAAGAACTATGCGTAATGAAGTTCCTACTCCACTAGTAACGAATCCTAAGGAAGGATATGCTGAAGCTCTTTTTAATGCAGCCTCTGCTCTAAGAAGCGAAGGTTTGCTAGAAGCATCTCTTGCGTATGTTCAAATGACTCTATACCTACATCCTAATATGTATGAGGCTAGACTGTTATTAGCAGATTTAATGAGAAATATTGATCAGAGAGAGATAGCTATAAGTTATTATAAGATGATTCCTGAAAATTCTCACGTTGGATGGAGCGCATCATTAAAACTAGCTGAGACTCTGGCAGAAATGGAAAAACAAGATCAAGCAGAAATCATTCTTAAAAAATTAGCTGAAAAAGAAAAATCAAGACTTGATGCATTGGCTACTTTAGGGGATATAATGCATCGCCAAAAAAAATACATAGAAGCTGTAAAAGTATATGATCAAGCTATTAATAGACTTGATACACCTGAACCAAACCATTGGTCTCTATTATATGCTCGAGGCATGGCTCATGAAAGACTTGGTGATTGGGAAAAAGCTGAAAAAGATTTTAAGCTTTCCTTAGAATTATCTCCTAATCAGCCTTTAGTATTAAACTATCTTGGATATTCATGGATAGAAAAAGGTTTAAATCTAGATGAAGCCAAAGCAATGATAGAAAATGCAGTAATGCAACGACCCAATGATGGTTATATAATTGATAGCCTAGGTTGGGCATTATATCAATTAGGTGATTACGAAGAAGCTGTAAAAAAGCTGGAAAATGCTGCCCAAATAATAGCCAACGACGCAATAATAATCGATCACCTAGGTGACGCCCTTTGGAAAGCTAAACATAAGATTGAGGCAAGATTTCAGTGGAAAAGAGCCTTACTTTTTGTAGAAGATATTGATTTAGAAAAAAAACTAAAAAATAAAATAAAGTATGGTCTTGAAAAAACTATTTCCTCTGAAAAAGATATATAAACAACAAAAATGATCAGTATATTTGCTCCTGCAAAGTTGAACTTAACTCTGAAAATATTAAATCGCTACAAGGATGGTTATCACAATATTGAAAGTATTATCGCTTTTGCTGCTGTAGGAGATACAATAATTATAAAAAACAGCAAAAAATTTAGAGTAAAAATCATTGGACCAGAACGTAAAATGCTTCTGAAAGCAGGGGGTGAAGACCTTATAAAAAAAACCTGCCTAATACTCTCTAAAAAAGCAGGAATAGACAATAATATAAACATTACACTAATTAAACGTTTACCCTCAGCCGCAGGCTTAGGAGGCGGCTCTGCTGATGCTGCTGCTACATTAAGAGGCCTGTCATTATTGCATAAACCCAGTATACCACGTCATTTAATTGAAGAAGTGGCATGTGAGCTGGGTTCTGATGTACTAGCTTGTCTACATTCTAAAACTCTACTACTTAAAGGAAAAGGTAGTAAAATTTTACCTTTACCCAATATAACAAGAGGACTTTGGACGGTAATAGTAAATCCAAGAATAATTACTTACACCAAAGATATATTTGCTGCATACAATTCTCCATTTTCTAAATCAGTAAGACCAGTGCGAGATAAAGATTACCTAGGTTCTTACTTACAAAAACATGGGAATGATCTAACAAAAGTCATAAGTAAAATAGTTCCCGAAACAAAAACAATGATTAACTCTCTTTCCTCCTTTCCAGCCGCTAATTTCACTCGTGTAAGCGGAAGCGGTTCCAGTGTATTTTCTTTGTTCAAAAATTCCGAGGAAGCTTACAAAATTGCTTCAGCTTTAAAACAAAGAAGAAAAAAGTGGTGGGTTTCTGCTATACCCTTAATAAATTAGATAATCATATCCATTTTAGGTAAACCTCTTCTTGCGCAGGATAATTTTGCGACATTATTCAATAGACAGGCAATTGTCATGGGGCCAACTCCCCCAGGAACCGGTGTAATTGCACCAGCAACTTTACGCGCTTCTTCGTAATGCACATCTCCTACCAAATAGCTATTTTTATCTTTATCGTAAAGCCGATTTATACCTACATCTATTATACAAGCTCCTTTTTTTATCCATGATCTCTTTACTATCTCCGGCTTTCCAACAGCAACTACTAATATATCTGATTCTCTGCATAATTTTTTAAGGTTTTCCGTTCTAGAGTGACCTAATGTAACTGTGGCGTTATAATTTGTAAGAAGGTTTGCCATTGGCCTCCCAACTATATTAGATCTCCCAATAACCAGCGCATTTTTCCCATCTAAATTTGGATAGTATTCCCTTATTAATAATAAACAACCTAATGGTGTACAAGGTATCACATTGGGTCGTCCTGAATTTAACAAACCCGCATTAATAACATGAAATCCATCAACATCTTTTTCAGCTAATATTAAGTCTAAAGCAGTATATGTTTCAATATGACTTGGAACAGGTAATTGTAGTAATATACCATCTATGTTGTTATCTTTATTAAGTTTCTTAATTAGTTTTATAAGAGTTTTTTCATTTTCTTTTTTTGATAATCTATGTTCTACCGAATTTATCCCCACCTCAGCTGCTTTTCTTCTTTTATTTTTTACATAAACTAAGCTTGCAGGATCTTCTCCTACTACTATAGTGGCCAAACCTGGAACGAAGCCATATTTAAATTTGATTTGAGAAATACTTTCAGATATTCTTTTTATCATATTTGATGAGTACTTTTTTCCATCTAGTATAGTTGCTTCTTTCATGATACCTCAGTATTTAAAGTTATTCTTGCAACAAAGAGAAAGTGCTGACAGAATTTTATTTTTAATGGGGGATAGTTTAATTGGTAGAACATCGGTTTTTGGTACCGACGGTCCAGGTTCGAGCCCCGGTCCCCCAGCGCTTTATCTTTTTAAAGGTTCCTTTGATATAATAGCTAATATAATAGTAATTTAAAGTATAGTAATTTCTATATAAATTTTTATACTGCATTGTTGTAAATATAAGGAGAAAATTTTTTGAATAAAAAACAGCAACAAGCCATATATGAAAAACCAATTGTTGTTAGATTTTCGGGAGATTCTGGAGACGGAATGCAACTAACTGGAGATAGGTTTACTCTCCAAACAGCTATATCGGGAAATAATATATCAACTTTTCCTGATTTTCCTGCAGAAATTCGTGCACCTGCTGGAACTACCTTTGGTGTATCAGCATTTCAAATTGCATTTTCCAATTCACCTGTATTAACAGCTGGCGAAGAAGTAGATGTTTTAGTAGCTATGAATCCTGCCGCCTTAAAAGTTAATATGGAATTATTATCCAAGGGGGCGACGATTATTGCAGATCAAGGTCAATTTACCTCTAGAAACCTACAAAAAGCCAATTATAATACAAATCCGTTAGAAGAAAATAATTTGTCCGGATATAATCTTTTATCTGCAAATATATCAGACCTAACCTTACAAGCAGTGAAACCACTTGGTTTAAATCAGAAAGCAGCTTTAAGAGCCAGAAACATGTGGGCCTTAGGACTTATTTTGTGGTTATATGATCATAGTTTAGAAAAAACTGAAAAGTGGCTTAGAGAAAAATTTAAAAAGCTACCTTCAATATCGGAAGGAAACATCGCCGCACTTAAAGCAGGTCATTTTTATGGAGAAAATATAGAATCTACGGCTAATATTGTTCAAACAAAATTAAAACCTGCTAAAGCTCCGAAAGGAGAATATAGAGCAATTACAGGAGCTGAAGCTATCGCATTTGGACTTATGGTTGGTTCAAAACTTGCAAGTATTGATTTAATTTTTTGCAGTTATCCTATAACTCCAGCTTCTCCAATATTACATTATCTAGCCAGGTTAAAAATTGATAGCGTTACTACATTCCAAGCAGAAGACGAAATAGCTGCTTGTTGTGCGGCAATAGGAGCAAGCTATGCAGGCTCTTTAGGAATCACATCTAGTTCTGGACCTGGTATCGCTTTAAAAATGGAATCTCTAGGGTTAGCGGTAATGACTGAACTTCCATTAGTTGTAATAAATAGCCAGAGAGCTGGACCATCAACAGGTATGCCAACTAAAACTGAACAAGCTGATTTATTACAAGCTTTATACGGAAGAAACGGGGATGCTCCCTTAGTAGTTTTAGCTCCAGCAACGCCCTCAGAATGTTATACATTTTCAATTTTAGCTATAAAGATTGCTATTAAATATATGACTCC
>CAYMQD010000035.1:0-3201 GCA_964392475.1 uncultured Alphaproteobacteria bacterium | reverse complement strand
TCCTAATGAATTTGCCTCAACATTCGCTACTATCATAGTTTGGTCTTTTGAGGCAGGATAATATCTGACTGCCTTCCGGAGGTCATCAAAATTGATAGCCGCAGTTCCTAATTTACCTACGACAAGTCCCGCTGCAACATTAGCAAGATGAGCGCAATCCACCGGATCAATACCAACCGCAAGGCCCGACGAAAACACGGCGACAACTGTGTCTCCTGCCCCTGACACATCAAACACTTCCTGGACACGAACGGGAATATGATAAGCTTGTTCTGGATCGATCAGTGACATACCCTTCTGGCTTCTAGTCACCAAAAACGAGTTAATCCCATGTTCAAGGCTTAACTGTCTGGCCGCCTCGACAATCGACTCATCATCGTTTAACAATCGACCCGATGCTGCGGCCAGCTCAAAACTATTCGGCGTAACAAAGGTTGCGCCCGCGGAGCGTGAAAAATTTTTCCCTTTTGGATCTACAATAATTGGCTTTCTTAGATCCCTAGCTCTTTCTACCACACATCGAACAACCGTGGCAGATAACACTCCCTTTCCATAATCAGATAGAATTACCGCATCACAACCTGGAAGCGCATCCAGGGCAGCACGGCAAATATCTGATTCAGTTGCTGAGCCCAGTGAATTGTCTGTTTCCTGGTCCGCCCGCAACAACTGCTGGCCGTCAGCCATATATCGGGTCTTAATAGTAGATGGTCGACCTGACTCTCTCAGGAGATAGGCCTCAAGGTTATCCAGTTGTGCAACCAAGTCCGTCAACCGCTTTCCTCCATCGTCAGTGCCAATGGCACTAACGAAGGTGCAGTGTGCCCCCAAAGCTACAACGTTTCGTACCACATTGCCGGCACCACCCAACATCATGGTCTCTCTTTTCACGTTGATAATAGGTATCGGCCCCTCCGGCGAAATTCTCTCGACGCTTCCATAAAGAAACCTATCAAGCATCAGGTCTCCAATGCAAAGGAGCCTCGCTTTAGCCAGTTGGGCAATATTCCCGGTTAAGTTATTTAGATCAGTCCTCATAATATCAAATGAGACTTACTCAGTATGGTTACTCCACGATTCCTGTGTCGACCGTGGCTGTTTTTGGAACCCGCTTGCCGGATTTGGTAGCTTTCGCGACCTCAAGCTCCAGTTCCGTCTGCTTGCATATACCCAATAACACGGGATCCTGAGGCTTAATATTTTGGATATTCCAATGGGTGCGGCTCCTGACAGAAACGATCGTAGTTTTGGTAGTTCCCAGCAATCTAGAAATTTGGGCATCACGGAGCTCTGGATGATACTTAATAAGCCAAGAAATCGCGTTAGGTCTATCTTGCCTTTTCGAGACCGGAGTGTAACGCGGTCCCCTACGCCGCTTATTCTGCGCACTATTATCGCCTTTTTTAAGCTGCATTTCAGTAGCGTCATCAGACTCGCATCGTTTTATCTCATCCTTTGTTAGCTGACCGCTCGCAATAGGATCCTGTCCTATTATTCCAATAGCAACTTCACCGTCAGCTATACCTTGCACCTCCAAAGGATGCATATCGCAAAAATCAGCTATCTGCTGAAAAGTTAGGGTGGTATTATCTACAAGCCACACAGCGGTAGCCTTTGGCATTAGGGGCATTCCCATTATAACCTCTCTCACTTGCTTTAGAGCCCAATCGGGGCCCGATAACCGCATGACGCGACTACAACGCTTCAAATCCTGATACTAAGTTACACTAACATGATTCTGATATCAGCAATATTTCCTATAGTAAGGCACACGACTAGGAAGGTTTAGCCACAGAAAGACTTATTTTCCTAACCCATAACCTTCATAATTTATCATGTTAATAACACAATTTTACCAATATGTTCACTAGACTCCATTAGTGCATGAGCCTTCGAAGCCTCAGAAAGAGGAAACGTCGTATGTATTTTTGGACTGACCTTCCCTGCTTCTAGAAGCGGCCAAACATGCTGCTTTACAGCATTCGCTATCTCCTCCTTCTCACTAACGCTTCGAGGGCGGAGCGTTGACCCACTAATAGTTAGCCATTTAACCAATATAGGGGTCAAATCAAGTTCTACCTTCGCGCCCTCCAAGAACGCTAACAAAATCAAGCGACCATTTTTCCCAAGAAGCGAGAGATTCTTCGCCACATAATCACCGCCTACCATATCCAAAATAACGTCTACACCATCATCCCCGATAAGTTCCCGAAGCTCAGATTGAAAATTCTCCTCTTTATAATTTATAGAGTGTTCTGCCCCAAGTTCTTGACAAACTGCACACTTCTCTGCCGATCCAGCTGTCGTAAAAACCCGAGCGCCAAAATGACTTGCCAACTGAATCGCCACTGTGCCTATCCCACTACTGCCCCCGTGAATGAGGATGCTTTCGCCCGCAACCAATTTTCCCCTGTCAAACAGGTTAGTCCAAACAGTGAAGACACACTCAGGGAGGGCCGCCGACTCGATCATGTCCAAACCAGAAGGTACAGGTAAGCAGTGACCAACATTTGCAACACAATATTCGGCGTAACCTCCGCCTCCAACTAAGGCGCATACCTCTTGACCCAGCATTTCCGTGCTCACCCCATCGCCAATCTCACAAATATGCCCCGAAACCTCTAGCCCCGGAAGATCTGATGCTCCGGGCGGTGGTGGGTACAGCCCGCTCCGCTGCATTATATCTGGCCGATTGACTCCCGCCGCCACAACCTGGATTAGAACCTCCCCCGGCCCTGGTCTAGGCAATGAACGGCCCCCCACCACCAATACCTCAGGGCCTCCAAATTGAGAAATCTCTACAGCTCTCATTTTGTCCGGGAGATTAGGGACTATCTCTACAGACACAGCATCATTCCCTCTTCTGCCACCACGGCATTGGTCATAATTGCGCGCACCTCTTCACTAATTGCATCCATGTCATCGTCGCTGTGGGCCGGATTATGGTGAAATACAAAAAACTTATTTACTCCTGCCCGTCTGGCTAGCTTGACTCCCTCCTCCCAAGTAGAATGGCCCCAACCTACACGTTTTGAATAATCATCCGGGGTGAACGTCGAATCATAAATTAGCACATCTGCATTTTTAACCAGATTTAATATATTCCCATCCATCCGATCAGCAAAATGCTCCGTATCAGTTACATAACAGACTGACTTCTCTCTATAGTTAACGCGATAACCTGTGGCTCCATTGGGATGG
>CAYMQD010000034.1:0-2662 GCA_964392475.1 uncultured Alphaproteobacteria bacterium | reverse complement strand
GGTGGAACTGGATTTGGAACTAATGCATATTTATATATGGAAGTAGGAGAAGGTATGGTAACTGAAAATCCATTATTTAATGGCGATGCATGGTACGACTTTGGTGATTGTGAAAATACAAATAATGGTGCAACAGATGTTAATAACTTTGGTTGCTGGTACTATGATGCATATCCATTTTCTTGTGGTAATATATTAGAAAGTTATGGAAATTTTGGTGAACAATATGGATGGATTTATGATGATAATGATTTCAATTCGATGTTAATGTGTTGTGCCTGTGGTGGTGGATCAAATGGTCCGGAATCTGATAATACAAAATCTTACGAACTTCATGTAAGTTCACCTGTTATTGATAAAGGAACGGCAGATATTAATAATGATGGAAGTGATTATTTAATTGACTTTATTGGATTAGCACCTGATATGGGAGCAAATGAATATTCATCGAACTATCAATTTGGTGATGTAAGTCAGGATGATCAAATTAATATATCAGATATTATTTTAATGGTTAATTTTATTATGGGTATTGAAACTCCCACTGATGCCCAATCCTATCTATCAGATTATAATAATGATGAAGTGATTAATGTTAATGATATCATTGCTATAATCTACTTAATCCTTGAGGTTCCAGCGAGTGGTAATCATAATGATAATATTTCAGTTCAATCTGGTAATAATTTTATTGAATTAAACAATAGATTACAGGAAATAACTAAGTTTAAACCTATTTTACCTATTGAAAGAAAAAAACATTAAAATAACTTTCCTTAGATGATAAGGAACACTTTTATAGACTATTATAAAAAAAGGGACTATTTAAATAGTCCCTTTTTAGTTGCAACTTTTATACCGTTTTTGGAGGAAGGTATAATGAAAAATAATGTCGATTGACATCATTAATATACTCGACCGTTTTATTAAAAACTTTAATATTTTTTTAAAAATTTATATTTAAAGAAAAAAAACTTATTTATTTCTTATTTAATAAACTTAAACTTACTGTTTTTAATTCATTGAATTGCCTTTGAAATCCTTTTACAAATTTTTCTTTAATTGCCACACGTAATATAATTTTTTCCTGAAAATCTTTTTCTAATATTTGACCTTCAAATTTATTAATTATATTTTCAACTATTCCATATGACTCATAATTAGAATTAATTTCAAATTTATCAATTTTAACCCTCAGTTCTATTATACTATTAAGTATACAATTTTTAGCAGACATGCCATAAGCATGAATTAAACGGGGAATTCCCAATTTTGATCCTCCAAAATATCTTACAACAAATATACTCGTATTTATTAATTTAAATTTTCTTAATTGATTTAATATAGGTAAACCAGAACTACCTTTAGGCTCAGTAGCATCGGTAAAAAATTCAGTTTCAACATTATTTTCAATTAATCTATATCCGTAGCAAATATGAGATAAATCAGAAAACTTCTCCTTTAATTGATTCAAATGTTTTTTAATCAAAAATATTGAATTAATAGAATAAGAAAATGAATAAAAAATTGATCCTTTTTCTTTATATTGACCAATCCCATTTTTTTTAAGAAAAAAATAATCTATTTATTATTATTTCAACCATGTTATTGATTTTCTAATACAGTTATTATCATCAAAACAAAAATTAATAAAATAAACTCCAGAATGATAATCTAAAGGTATTAATCCATTAAGATTTATTCTCTGTCTTCCATTAACTAAAGAATTTAAATATAATTTATTTTTTAATTGTCCTCTAATGTTATATAGTTCTATTTGTGGATCATTAAATATTTTTTCAGTATCAACTACCATATAAAGCATATTATCATTAGTTTTCACACCATTAGGATAAATTGAAATTATTTTATTGTTTTGTATTTGTGAATTATCATGCCATATAATCATAGTTACTTGTGAAGATTTATTTGAATTACCAAATTCATTTAATGCTTGAATTTGGTATGTATATTCCTCTAATGGTTCAACACTAATATCAAGGTAATTATTTTCATAAGTAGAATCTAATAATGAATCATTTCTATAAATAAAATATTTCAAACTATTCCCTACATTATTTGGACTTTCCCATTGTAAAAATACAAAACCATTCTCATCTAATATTTGGATACCATAAGGAGTAGAAGGAGCCCTAAATAATTCGAAATACACATCTAAATCCGAATTTAAATCATTATAATAAATCATTTTTATAATATCATTTGGACCAACTGAAACGGAATTAAACATTTCAGGTATCAATATAGTATCTTTTTGACCAATTTTGATAATTTTTCCTAAAGGTAATGAATTATAATGATTAATTCTCATTTGTCCAGATTGCCCAGATTCTACAGCAGAAAAAATAAGTAAATCACTATTCAATTCAATATTTTGATTAATGAAGTTTGTAAATATTTTAGTTGGTTATATCCCATCATTAATCGATTGTATAAAAGCTTGATCTGAATGATAATAATATTCAGGATTGATACCATTAAAATAATTCAATGCAATATAATCAGACCATGTTTCCATAAAGGTTAATCCATAATTTGAAATTAATTCATTATTCAATAATATTTTTGGATTTGTATTTGAATACTGTAAAGTTTGCCAAATATTTTTAATTAATTCATTATTTACCAAATCTATTTGATC
>CAYMQD010000033.1:0-4470 GCA_964392475.1 uncultured Alphaproteobacteria bacterium | reverse complement strand
AAGGAGCGTTTTACGTTTTTCCAGAATGCAGTATGCTCTTTGGAAAAAGTACTGAAGATCGAAAGAAGATAGAAAACTCCATTGATTTTGCTTCATATCTTTTAGAATCGGTGGGGGTTGCGGTAGTTGCAGGAGAAGCTTTTGGAATGAATGGTTTTTTTAGGATTTCATATGCTACCTCAGATAAAAATTTAGCAGAAGCTTGTAAAAGAATTAATAAAGCGTGAATGTTTTTAAAGTAACTTATAATTAAGAAATATATATATGAAACGTTTATCTACTTGTAGTTTGTCACTACCAGAACAAAATGTTACTCCAGAAAATATTTATATAAATAGGAGAAAATTATTAAAGAGTTTTGGACTAGGCCTCTCTTACATTTCTTTACCATTCAGCAAACTATCTGCTGAACAAGGCAACAATAATAAAAATATAAATATTAATAAAACTGTAAAAAATAATATACGTTTTGATTTAACAGATAATCCGGAATTAACAGAAGAAAAAATTGCAACAAGATACAATAACTTTTATGAATTTGGTGCAACCAAACAAATTTGGAAAGCTGCTCAAAAACTAAATATACATCCATGGAAATTTGAAGTTTCGGGAGAGGTAGAGAATCCCATGGTTTTAGAAATAGAAGAATTGTTAGAGCAAATGGATATGGAGGAAAGAATATATAATCTTAGATGTGTTGAAGCATGGTCTATGGTAGTTCCTTGGACGGGGTTTCCTCTAAAAAAATTACTAAAAATTTGTATTCCAAAGCCTAGTGCAAAATATGTATCTTTCATTTCTTTTTATAATACTGATGTAGCTAAAGGGCAAAGGCAAACCTGGTATCCTTGGCCCTATCAAGAAGCAATTACGATTTTTGAAGCCATGAACGAACTTTCATTCTTAGCTTCAGGATTATATGGAAAATCAATTCCTAAACAAAATGGTGCTCCTTTGAGATTACTTTTACCTTGGAAATATGGTTTTAAATCTTCCAAATCTATAGTTAAGATTGAACTAACCAAAGACCGTCCTAAAACATTTTGGGAGACCGTAGAACCCTCCGAATATGGATTTTGGGCTAATGTGAATCCTAATGTTTCACACCCTAGGTGGAGTCAAAGTAAGGAGAGGGATATCGGTTCTGGAAAAATGATACCAACTAAAATTTTTAATGGTTATGGTGAATGGGTGTCTGACATGTATAAAAATTTAGATAACCGTCGTCTTTTTATCTAATATTTTCTTATTTTTAAGATTAATTTCTCTAATTTTTTCCAATAAAAAGTCTCTAAATATTGCTACTTTCTTTATAGACTTCAATTCTTTAGGGTAAACAAAATATGCTTTTATAGTAGGACCTTCTAAATCACTTAAGATATTTATGCATCCTCCTAGCTCTTGAACCATTAGTGTTGGTAATGCTGCAATGCCAACGCCATTTTCAATAGCGCGGACCATTCCGACTATATTATTTACAGTCAATGATGGTTTAAAGCTTCCATTAATTTTCGTTAGCATATCTGGCAACCAATGTACTTCTGGAAAAGGAACTTCCAAGTTTCTTCCAAATCCTACAATGCGGTGATTGATCAATTCGTTAATGTTTTTAGGTGTCCCATAGAGTTTTAGATATTTGGATGAAGCGTATATGGCAAGATGCCCAGTAAAAAGCTTTCTTTGTATGAGTTCAGGTTGTGTCGGAGCAGTCATACGAATAGCAACATCAGCCTCTCGTGTAACTAAATCAAGATCCTTATCTCCCACTATAATAGATAGTTTCATTTCTGGATAACGATTTAAAAAATCTGCAATATGTGGGGTTAGCCATATAGAGCCAAAACCTACTGTAGTTGTAACCCTTAATAATCCTTCAGGTTGTTGTTTATTTTCATGAAGTAGTGTTTCTGTTTTAGTTATATTTTCATGTAATTGCTTAGCTGTAATAAATAGTATTTCTCCTTGTTCAGTCAAAATTAAACCTCTCGGGTGCCTTTGAAACAAAGAAGAGGACAAGCTTTCCTCAAGGCTTCTAATTTGTCTACTAACTGCAGATTGGCTAAGACCTAAAATTTCGCCTGCTTGAGTGAAACTTCCGGCTATAGATACTACATGAAAAATTCTAAGTTTGTCCCAATCTAGATGTGTCATTTTTTTTCTATTAAATTTAATTAAATTCTGAATTAGATAAATATTGTTCTGCTTCCAAGGCAGCCATACATCCATGGCCTGCAGCCGTTACGGCTTGTCTAAATATTTTGTCTTTAACATCTCCTGCTGCAAAGACTCCTGGTATATTTGTAGCAGTGCTATCTGGTGCAGTAATAATATACCCATCTTTATCTAAAAAAAGTTTATTTTTAAAAATTAAAGTATTTGGAGTATGCCCTATTGCAATAAATACTCCGTGAATATTCATGCTAGTTATTTTATTAGTTTTGATTGATCTAATATTTATACCATTTACACTAGGGGGGGAACCTTCAGATAAAATTTCTTCTACTGTATGATCCCAAATAATATTTATTTTTTCATTTTTAAATAGTCTGTCCTGTAATATTTTTTCAGCTCTTAATGTATCTCTTCTATGAATTAAATTAACCTTATTAGCAAACTTAGTAAGGAATAGTGCTTCTTCAACTGCAGTATTTCCTCCTCCAATAACTGCAATTTCTTTATTTTTAAAGAAAAAACCATCACATGTAGCACATGCTGATACGCCAAATCCTCGTAATTTTTCTTCAGAAGGGATATTAAGCCAACGGGCGCTAGCTCCAGTAGCGACAATAATGGTTTTGCTGTTATATATATTACCACTATCACCTATACATTCAAAAGGAGAAGTGTCTAAGTTTACTTTGATGATAATGTCATCAAGAATTTGAGTACCAACTGTTTTTGCCTGCTCTTCCATTTGCTCCATTAGCCAAGGGCCTTGAATTGATTTAGCAAAACCAGGATAATTTTCTACATCTGTTGTAATACTCAATTGACCTCCTGGCTCAAGGCCTTTAATTAGGGTGGGTTGAAGGTTTGCTCGAGATGCATATATGGCTGCAGTAAGTCCAGCAGGACCAGACCCAAGTATCAAAATTTCAGAATTTAAGACAGTCATATATAACTCCAAATATCAATTTAATTATTAACAATAATTAAGGTAAAAAATACACACTATTTTCTTCACAAGTAATCTTTTTAAATAGAATGCATTTATAATTTCGTTAAGGCATCACATTTTGATCATTTCTTTTATTTTTTTTGCAATTTTTTCAGAATCATCTATAGCTTTGGAAGAAAAACCACTGACTATATTCGAACCAAGTAATTGAGCATATTGATTTTTAATAAGAGATTCATGAAAAAGTGAATGTTTTTTTGAATATAGAGATTTTGTTGAATAAATGTAAACTGGTTTACCTACAGAGCAAGCCTCAGAAAGCATAGAAACCGAATCTCCTGTAACTACGATATTATCTGCATAGGCAAGTAAGCCAATATAAGGATTCATTTTGTCATCATGATTTTGATGTTCGTGCCATACAAAAAACTTTAGTTTACTATTCTCAAGAATGTCGTCTATATATTTAATCAATTCTGAATCTGTTCTACGGCTTGAAGTAACTAATAAAGATCCTTTTGGCTTTGCTATCTTAATACACTCTTCTAGTAAGCTTGATATCATCTTTCTAGTAAAACGTCCATTCTTAGTATTTCCTCCAATAAGAATAGTTGTTCTTGGAGATGGAAGTGCTTTCAGTTCATTTTTCCAGTCTATTTTAGCTCTTTTGAGGCGGGTGTTATTTATTTCGTGAGGTATACCATACGTATAAAAAATATTTTTTTTAGGAACAATACGATCATGTTTGGGTGTTGCGATAATGTCTATGTCGGAATTACTAAACCATCCTATACCAGGCCACATTATTTGTGCATGAAATGAATTTCCTTTACTTGCTTTCTTTACCCATCTAGCTATCGGGGCAGTTCTTCTTCCGCAAGCAATGATAATTTTAGGCCAAGGATCACATAATTTATCTCTGATAGATTTTTGAACGTGAATTAATCCACCGAATAAATTAAGTACAAAATTAGGTAAAATGGATATATATTTATATTTTATATCTATGGATTTATATTTTAAATTAAGCTTATTTGCGACAGCAATAGCTTGGTTTTTATGTCCTCTTCTTGAATCTAATAGCACCCAGACTATTTCATCTTTTTTTGTTTTTGTATTTATTTGCAAATCATTTTCTGAATTTTTTTGATTCATATTATTTGAAATTAATATCAATAATTTCAAAAGATTTGTGCCCACCCGGTGCCGTTACCTCTACCACATCATTAACTTCTTTATTTATTAAAGCTCTTGCAAGAGGTGATGAAATAGAAATTCTACCAGACTCAACGTCTGCTTCATCTATACCGACAATTTGATAAGAGATCTCTTCGTTAGTTTCTTCATCAGCA
>CAYMQD010000032.1:0-2761 GCA_964392475.1 uncultured Alphaproteobacteria bacterium | reverse complement strand
ATTTAAGCGAGGGTCACAATGTGTATGATATCTACTAGAAAGCTGTTCTTCTGAAATCTTTTGTGCTCCCCCAACGCATTCAGTAACATCCTTCCCTGTCATTTCTAGGTGAATACCTCCAGCATGTGTACCCTCTGAATTATGAATATCAAAGAAAGACTTTACTTCTGAAATTATATTTTCAAATGAACGAGTTTTATAGCCATTAGAAGATTTAAAAGTATTTGCATGCATAGGATCACAAGACCATACAACCTTAAATCCCTCTTTATTAATTTCTCTGATTAATTTAGGAAGCACGCTATTTATATTGTTTTTTCCTAATCTCGCAATAAAAGTTAATCTACCTGTAATATTTTTTGGATTAAGTTTTAAAAAAATATTTTTAATATAATCTATGTCTGTAGTAGGACCAATTTTAACGCCTATAGGATTTGAAATCCCTCTCATAAATTCAACGTGAGCTCCATTTAAATCTCTAGTTCTTTCACCTATCCATAACATATGGGCGGAGCAATCATATATTTCTCCAGAAGTAGAATCTACTCTAGTTAATGCTTCTTCATATCCTAAAAGTAATGCCTCATGACTTGTAAAAAATTCTACCTGTTTAATTTCGGGAACAGAATCACGAGTAATTCCACAAGCATGCATAAAATCAAGAGCTTCCGTTATCCTAGAAGCTAAACCTCTATAACGATCTCCTTGGGCACTATCTTCCACAAAATCTAAAATCCATTTATGAACTTGATGAAGGTCAGCAAAACCTCCTGTAGAAAATGCTCTTAATAAGTTTAAAGAGGAAGACGATTGTGAATAGGCCTCTAGCATACGTTTTGGGTCAGGAGTTCTATTATTTTTATCAAAGCTAATATCATTTATTATATCGCCTCTATAACTGGGAAGTATTTCATTATTTCTCTCTTCAGTATCTTCGGATCTAGGTTTTGCAAATTGGCCTGCAATGCGACCAATTTTAACTACTGGCATCGAAGCGGAGTAAGTTAATACTGCAGCCATTTGTAAAATTAACCTAAAAGTATCTCTTAAATTATCTGCACTAAATTCAGAAAAGCTTTCAGCACAATCTCCTCCCTGAAGAACAAAGGCTTGTCCTTCCGCAACCTGCGATAACCTTTTTTGTAATAGCCTAGCTTCCCCTGCAAAAACCAACGGTGGGGATTTTTTTAATCTTTGCTCAACAATACTTACTTCTTCAGGGTTAGGATAATTTGGTTGTTGTTTTACAGGAAAAGAACGCCATCCATTTATCTTCCAATTTAAATCCATTTATAATTCCTTCAATTGAGATCTCTAAGTAACGGATCTTGTAGGTTTTCGCATAGTAACAAATTCTTCAGCTACTGTTGGATGTATACCAATAGTAGAATCAAAATCAAATTTAGTAGCCCCCGATTTAATTGCAACTGCCGCTAATTGTATAATTTCTGGTGAGTTTTCGCCAACCATATGTAAAGATAAAACTTTATTATTTTTTTTATTTACTATCATCTTCATCATAACAAGTGTTTTACTATTAGTAAGTGTATGTTTCAAAGGTTTAAACTTTTCTATATATACATCAAATTGTACCTTTTTGTTAATTAACTCTTCTTCAGAGGGACCAACTTTTGCTATATTAGGTATACCAAAAACAGCAGAAGGAACAGTTTCTAATGAAACTTTTCGTGTAAATTGAGAATAGATACTATCCGATAATGCATGTCCTTCAGCTGTAGCTACAGGTGTTAGATTTAACCTATCAGTAACATCTCCCAATGCAAAAATGTTTGGAATATTAGTAGATAAATTTTCATCTACTTTTATTGCACCATTTTGATCGGTTTTTATCCCTACTTTTTTTATCCCTAGATTTTCTGTTGCTGGTTTACGTCCAATAGCAAACATAATTTCATCTGCCTCTAATTTATTACCATTTGATAAAAAAATATCTTTGTTCTGGTTATTTGTAGCCTGTATTTTAGTTACATTCGTACTAGTAATTATTTCAATCCCAACAGCTTGCATTTCCCTGCTCATATTTTCTCTAATATCTAGATCAAATCCATTTAAAACTTTTTCACCCCTATATACTATTTTTACCTTAGTTCCTAAAGAATTAAATAAGCATGCAAATTCTATAGCTATATAACCTCCTCCTACAATAACTATTGAATCAGGTCTTGCTTTTAATACTAATGCTTCATTAGAAGTAATTCCTAATGACGAACCTGGAATATTTGGAACTGCAGGCCAACCTCCTACCGCTATAAATATATTTTTTGCCGAGATATATTTATTATTAACAAAAACAATATTTGTTGAATCTAAACTTGCATGGCACTCTAATATTTTTACTCCCGCATCTAAAAGTAATTTTCTATATACACTTTCTAATCTATTTAATTCTATATCTTTTGATTCTATAAGTTTAGACCAGTTGTGTTTATACGAACCTATCTCCCAACCAAAAGATTTTGAATCTTTAATTTCATTAAAATAATTGGCTCCATATACTAATAATTTCTTTGGTATGCAACCACGCATCACACAAGATACTCCTAATCTCGAGCTTTCACATATAAGTACTTTAGCTCCATGATTAGCTGCTATTCTAGCCGCTCTTACTCCCCCAGATCCTGCTCCTATAACTATTAAATCATATTCATTTTTTAAGTTGTGTTTCATAAGTCTCTATAACTTTCCTACTAGAATCTAAAAGATTTTTACTATATGTATTGAATGTATATTGTTGTATAAC
>CAYMQD010000031.1:0-6033 GCA_964392475.1 uncultured Alphaproteobacteria bacterium | reverse complement strand
GTTCCTCTTGGAGAGGGATTTGTAGATACTGCACATGGCAAACTTCCTGTTCCCGCACCAGCAACAGTTCTACTACTAAAGGGCTTTGATATAACTAAAGACAATGCTGTCGGAGAGAGAACTACTCCTACTGGGGCCGCTATACTATGTGCTTTAAAGCCCATGCAAAACTACTATTCATTATTGAAAAAAAATTTTTTTATATCTACGCAAGGTATTGGTATAGGTAATAATACTTTTAAAAATATTCCTAATATTTTGAGGGTTATTACTTTTGAAGAAACGCATAAAGATAAACAAGAAATTAAAAAGGAACTAATTACAGAGATAAATTTTGATATAGATGATCAGTCACCAGAAGATCTAGCTTTATCTATTGATAAAATGAGGAATATTAAAGGTGTTCTAGATATTACACAAAATACACTTTTGGGGAAAAAGGGGAGGGTTGTTATTCAGGTAAATATTATGTGTAGTATAGACCAAACCAATAATATTATTAATATAATATTTAATGAAACAAGTACGATAGGTTTAAGACAAAGATATACGGACAGATATTTTTTATCTAGAAAGATAAAAAAGAAATCAAAGTTTGATGTTAAGGAGAGCATGCAACCTTCAGGAGTAAAAAAGATTAAGGTAGAATCAGATAATTTAAAAAATTTAGATTATAATCAACGTAAAACTATAAAAAATAATATAGAAAAATAGCAATATGAGTGAAATGCGGTTTAATTCCAAATTAATAAAACAGCTAACAAAGTATACCAAAAGAGGAATATTACCTGTGGTTGCTGTAAGTGGGGGTATCGATAGTATCACTTTGGCGGCAGCCTTCAGTAATTATACTGAAAAAAAAATACCCATTGCTCATGCTACTGGTCCAGCGGTACCATTGGAAGCTACAAAGAGAGTAAAAGATTTATCTTTAAAATATAATTGGAAAGTTTTTTTTATAAAAGCTGGAGAAATGAAAGATCCGAGATATTTAGCAAACCCACTAAACCGCTGTTTCTTTTGTAAAGAAAATTTATATACATCCATATTTTCTATAACTAAGGGTAAAATTGTATCAGGCGCTAATATTGATGATTTAAATGATTATAGACCAGGTCTTGATGCAGCTTTAAATGCTGATGTATCTCATCCTTATATTGATTCAGAAATGAATAAAGAGGATGTTAGAAAACTTGCAAAAGACCTTGGTTTAGGACGATTATCTGAGCTTCCTTCTTCTCCTTGTCTATCGAGTAGAGTTGAAACGGGAATAAATATAAATTCTTCCTTACTTCACAAAATTGGCTTCGTCGAGTCTAAAATAAAACAAATTATATCTGATGCAGATTTAAGATGTAGATGGTTTTCTTCAGGAGTTGTAATAGAGTTTAAATACCCTCAAGTAGAAAATATTTCGAAAACACATAGAAAAAATATATTTAATTTAGTAGCAAGTACTTTTTCTGTTCCAGTAACTAAAATAAAGATTAATAAATATATAAGGGGTAACTCATTTAAAAAGCCAACTGGTAATATTGGATAAAGATATGCATCTTCTTGATCACAATAGATTAGATAGAATAGGAATTGCAGAAGCAATTCTTTGCGAAGGTAAAAGTAATAAACAGATCAATAATATATGTAAGGAGTTAGATGATAATACTGCTACTTTGCTTACACGTCTTAGACCAAATGTATTGTTAGAACTGAATAAAAATGTGAAAAAAAAAATATCATATGATAGTGAATCTAATACTGGTGTTTATGGAAAACTACCTAAACTTAAAAGGAATACAGATGTAGCATTAATCAGTGCAGGAACATCGGATCTTCCATTTTTATTAGAGGCCAAATGGACCTTGAGATGTGCAGGAGAAAATTGTGTTATTTTATCTGATCTTGGGGTTGCTGGGTTATGGAGAATACAAAAACATTTAAAAAAAATTCTTAAATATAAGATAATTATTGCAGCTGCTGGAATGGATGGAGCTTTAGTAAGTGTTTTAGGTGGATTGATCCCCATGCCTTTAATTGCTTTACCTACATCTACCGGGTATGGCGTATCTAATAAAGGAAGTACCGCTTTAAATTCTATGTTGGCTAGCTGTTCTCCAGGAGTAGTAGTTGTAAATATAGATAATGGTTATGGAGCAGCTTGTGCAGCAATAAGGATTTTAAATGGTAAGTAATAATATAAATACTGTTAAAATTCTATATGGTAAAAATGGATTTTCTCTTGAAATAAACAATTACTGGAATCCTGTTGTTATAAAAAAACCAAGGATGCCTAAAGTAAGATTTATAGATAAAACTATACAAGGTGTATTTCAAAATCCAGTTAACTGTCGACCATTATTAAATCTTTCATTAACGTCTAAATCAGCCTGCATCTTAGTTTGTGACAATACAAGGCCAGTTCCAAACAATCTTTTTCTTCCTTCGCTGCTTAAAGTATTATTAAAAGGGGGTATGAAAAAAGATAATATTACAATTTTAATTGCAACGGGATTACATAGACCAGCTAGTAAAGATGAAATATCATATATTATATCTTCTGAATGGGTTCAAAAAAATTTTTTAATATTAAATCATTTTGCAAGAAATGATGATGATCATAGACATATTGGTGTTACTTCAAAAGGAAATGAAATAAAGTTAGATAAAAAATTTTTGGATTCTGATCTAAAAATTGCTACAGGTCTTGTGGAACCTCATTTTATGGCAGGTTTTTCAGGAGGAAGAAAGGTAGTTATGCCAGGGGTGGCTCATGTAGATACAATAACAAAACTACATAGTGCAAAATATATTCAAGACCCTTTGGCAAATAATTGTAGCTTGGCTGGTAATCCTTAGCATCAAGATCAATTAGAAGCGATAAAAATGATTGGCAATGTGTATGCAGTTAATTGTGTAATAGATGATGAGAGAAATTTATCCTTTATTAATTTTGGAGAGATTATTTCAAGTCATCTAGACGCTGTAAAATTTATTTCTTCATACACAAAAATAAAAACAAATAAAACTTTTCAAACTATAGTTACAGGGGCGGCCGGCTATCCATTAGACTCTACCTATTATCAGACTGTAAAGGCTATGGTGTCTCCAATAGATATTTTATCAGAAGGTGGTGATTTAATAATTTTATCTGCTTGTTCTGAAGGCTTGGGTTCTGATGAGTTTAGAAGGTCTCAAGAAAGACTTATTAAAATGGGTATTAAAGGTTTTTCAACTGATTTGTTAGCTAAAAACTATGCAGAAATAGATGAATGGCAATCAGCGATGATTTTGGATCCTCTGATCAAAGGTAGTATACATTTATATACAAAAGGCCTTGATAAATTTGAAAAAAAAATAACAGGTGTAAATATTATTAATGATCCTGCAGTAGCTATAAGCAAAAGTATTAGTAAACATAAAAATAATAATATAGCTATCATTCCTGAAGGACCTTATGTAGTTCCCATTAGATAAAAACATGTCTGCCATTAAACTTATAAAGCAAAATATATTTATTTTTATTTCTGGATGGCTTTTTTTATTAGCTTTTTGGACTATTTTAATAAAGTTTATATTACCAATACTTTACTCATTAAATTACGATGATAACCTAACCAACCTAATAATGTGGGATTTTTGGTGGGTTGTTCATATTATCTTGGCTATCAGTTTTTTAAACCCTTCAAAATTTACTTATTTTTTTGGTGTTTTAATTTCAATAACTGAGATAATAATAGTGATAATAAAATTATTTTTTTTCTTTGATAATCCTAATTGGAATATCTGGGATACGAACTGGATGATCAACAAGGTTTTTGTGTTGCTCATTTTTATTATTATCCTTTTCACTCTTTTATCAAAAAGAGAACAATTAACTGGTAACGAAAGGTCTAAATAAGGTTTTGAAATGATATCAAGAAGAAACTTTTTACTAGGTTCTGTTTTTGCAGGAGGCTTTAAATCTTCAAAAAATCTTTTTGCTAACCAAAATAGCCTTCAACCCGTCAAATTAGGAAATACAGATATATCATTAACACCTATAGGCTTTGGGTCATCTAGCTCTGCAGATCCAGACTTAGTAAAGCATGCATATTACAGAGGAATTCGTTATTTTGATACTGCTGAATCTTATTATGGTGGAGATTCAGAAATTGCTATTGGAGAGGCATTACAGTCTTTTAAAAGAAGAGATTTAGTCATAGCTTCAAAAACGAAGGCCTGGCCAAATTCCAAGTTCAAAGACTTCATGCATTCCTTAGAAGGATCATTGACTAGGTTACAAACAGATTATTTAGATATTTATTTTAACCATGCAGTAAATTCGTTTTCTAGACTTACCAATGACGAATGGTGGGAGTTTATACATAAAGCTAAAAAAGATGGAAAAATCCGTTATAGTGGAATTTCTGGTCATGGAGGTAATCTAGCAGATTGTATAGAATATAGTGTAGATAATAATTTAGTAGATATTATTCTCTCAGCTTTTAGTTTTGCTCAGGATCCTAGCTTCTTAGAAGAGTTGAGACATACATTTCACTTTGTTGCTATTAATCCTCGTTTGCCAGAAGTATTAAAGAAGGCAAAAAATAAAGGGATAGGTATAATTGCTATGAAAACTTTGGCTGGTGCCAGGTTGAATGACATGAGAAATTATGAAGTAAAAGGTCTAACTTTCGCGCAATCTGCTATTTCTTGGACTCTTGAATCTGGTTATGCAGATGCAGCGATAATATCTATGACATCTAAATCTTTAATAGATGAATTAGCTGTAACTCCAATTTTACATACAAATAGAGAAAAATTTAATTTATTAAAACAATATTATTTTCTCAATAGTAAAACTATATGTCCTCCTGGCTGCGGGGATTGTAAAAACTCTTGTCCAGAGAATGTAGCAATTAATGATATTTTAAGGTCTAGAATGTATAGTGTGGATTATGAGGAACAAGAGAAGGCAAGAGAGTCTTATGCCCAGATATATAATAATGCAAATGCTTGTCTAACTTGTGTGGACAAACCGTGCCTAAGTTCATGTGGATACGGCTTAGATATAAAATCTTTAAATACAGAAACTCATAAAAGATTAATCTAGGTTTAAAGGATTTTAAATATGATATTATTATTGATATATAAAAATGAATTATAATAATTTTTTTAATTCAGCATTAGATAATCTCAGAAAAGAAGGGAGGTATAGAGTATTTACAGATATATGCCGATCTGTAGGCTCATTTCCTGAGGCTAAGCATTATATAGAGGATACTTTTGAAAAAGATGTTGTGGTTTGGTGCAGTAATGATTATTTAGGTATGGGGCAAAATAAGTTAGTATTAAAGGCAATGCATGAAGCAATAGATATTGCAGGAGCAGGTTCCGGTGGTACAAGAAACATATCAGGAACCACCCATTATCACGTACAATTAGAACAAGAGTTGGCTGATCTTCATAGTAAAGAGGCGGCTTTACTTTTTACTTCTGGATATATTTCTAACGAAGCAACCTTATCTACAATTACTTCTTTGATACCAGGTTGTATAGTTTATTCAGATGCACTAAATCATGCTTCGATGATTGAAGGAATCAGACACAGTAGAGCTCAAAAGATTATATTTAAGCATAATGATGCTAGAGATTTGGAAAACAAATTATCTAACTCTGATCGTGAAACGCCCAAATTGGTGGCTTTTGAATCAGTTTATTCAATGGATGGAGATGTTGCACCAATTGCTGAAATTTGTGAAGTTGCACAAAAATGGAATGCTCTTACCTATATAGATGAGGTTCATGCCGTAGGTATGTATGGTCCACGAGGCGCAGGTATTGCAGCTAGGGAAAAAGTTTCTGATAAAATAGATATAATAGAAGGAACACTAGCAAAAGCATATGGTGTTATGGGAGGATATATAACTGGTAGAAAAAACCTAATAGATTTGGTCAGATCATTTGCTGCAGGTTTTATTTTTACTACTTCACTTCCACCAGCTATAGTAGCAGGCGCATTGGCTTCCGTAAAACATCTAAAAACCAGCAATATTG